>NZ_JBAPPI010000099.1:0-3772 GCF_049280035.1 Mycobacterium sp.
AAGCAGCTCGCGGCGTTTGACCCGCAACATGACAACGTCAGCGGGGTTCGGCTGATCCCGACCGGATCGATCGCCGACCAGATCATCGTCCGTGACGGCAGGAGAGACGGGGCCGTGGTGCTCCTCAAATTCGATACCCGCCCAACCAAGGTGGATAACATCGGCCGGCTGCCGATGGCGTGGGTCGATCCGGCGGCCGCCGACACCAACGTCGTGCTGGCCAGCGGATCCGACGCCTTGGCGCAATATCAACGGGCACTGGATGAATGGCGGGTCTTGACCGCAGCGGCATTGACCGGCCTGGTCGAAGAGACCATGACAATCGCTGCGGAGTTCGCCAAGAACCGCTACACGCTGGGTGTGCCGATCTCGACGCTGCAAGGCATCTCCCACCCACTTGCCAACATTGCGATTACCGTGCAGGGCGGCCGAAATCTCACGCGGCGCGCTGCGTGGTTCTTGGACAACGAGCCCGACGAACGCCCGGAATTGGCCCCAGCGGCGTTTGTCTTCATGGCCGAGGAGGCGGCCAAGGCCGCGACGATGGCGGTGCATGTGCAAGGCGGTCTCGGCGTTTCGGCGGAGGCGGCCGCGACGGCATATCTGGTGCGGGCCCGTGGGTGGGCGCTGGCCGGCGGAGACCCCGGCGCCAGCGCCAAATACATCGCCGAGATCGTTGCCGAACGCGAAAGCCGTTCAGGAAAGGACGCGTAAGTGGATTTCTCCCGGGTCACGCTTTCCGACGACGATCAAGCCTTCTTCGACGAGGCGCGCGATTTCCTGAAAACCCATGTGACCGACGACGTCATACGCCGGGACCGCGAAACCGGCGACAACTTCGACGAAGGTGTGCATCTGGCGCTGGGTGCCGCCGGCTACCTCGAAGGCGAGTGGAAGCCGCACGCTGACGGCGGCTTCACCCGGGTGCGCCGCCGCATCTGGGAACTGGAGAAGCGGCGGGCGCATGTGCCCTGGGTGACGTGGGGGACAACTGCCATGGTGGCGCGTTCGGTGGCGAAGTTCGGGTCGGCGGAACTGCGGGATGAGGTAATGCCCAAGGTCTTCAGCGGGCACGTCCGGCTCTGCTTGGGGTACACCGAACCCGAAGGTGGTTCCGATATCGCCACCTGCAAGACCCGCGCAGCACGTGACGGTGATGGCTGGATCATCAACGGCTCCAAGATGTTTACTACCGGCGCGCACAAGTGCCAGTACGTCTTCCTCATCACCAACACCGATCCCGAGGCGCCCAAGCACAAGAGCCTGACCATGTTTCTGGTACCGCTCGATTCCCCTGGCATCGAGATCCAGGGCATCCGCACCATCGACGGCGACCGCACCAACATCGTCTACTACAGTGATGTACGCGTCGACGACAAGTACCGGCTCGGCGACGTCAACGCGGGCTGGACAGTGCTGCGTGAGCCGCTCAGCACAGAACATGGCGCAGTTGCCGCCGCACGCGACGGGTTGCAGGACGTATCGATCATGATGCACCAGGCCGGTTTCATGGCCGATGCCGTCGACAAGGCCGCCGGCAAGGTCGCGGAACGGGACCCCAACGGGTGCAGGCTCATTGACGACCAGTCGGTGGCATACCGGTTGGGTCGCAGCGCCGCACGGATGGAGGCGGCGTTTAGCGCGCCGAGCATCTTCGGTCGGGTAGCGCTTGCACAGACCATGCGCGATATCTCTCCGGACCTGATGGACATCCTCGGCACGGCGTCGACGCTGCCGAACGGGACCGACGGCGCGGCCGACGACGGCGCGTCCGAGTACGTCTACCGCTTCGCGCCGCTGGTCGGGATTTACGGCGGTACCCTCGAGGTGTTCCGCAACATGATCGCGCAATACGTGCTGGGTCTGGGTAAGCCGAATTACTCCGCGCCTAAAGCTAAGAAAGCCTCCTGACACGCCGAACGTGCACGGGCTGCGACCGTGTTCGGCGTGTCGTCGCAGCGGTTGCACGTTCGACGCACAGCTACGACGACGCCGCGGCATTCGTCGGATGCGCGTCGCTCTTGAACGCCTCTCGTCGGATGGTTTCCCACAGCGTCGGCGTGTGTTCGGTTGTCGAGACGACGACGATCTTCCGACTCGCCGTCCTGTCTTGGGCAAGTTTTACGAGGTAATCCGCCAGGTCGATGCGGGCCGTGAATGCGCCGATCGGATCCGTCTCTCCGGCAACATAATTAGTAGCTTCAGACAAGTCGAACAGACCAGACGGGCGTACGATCGTCCAGTTCAGGCCGCTGTCACGCACCAACGCTTCCATCCGCCGGATGTCGTCGTAGACGGTCTTGCCGATCGTGCGGGTGATGATCGGCTCAAACACCCGTAATGTCAGTGGCATATGGCGGCGGCCTGCTGCGGGAAATGCACCGGTCGAACTCACCACCACGAGGCGATTGACGCCGGTTTCGCGCATCGCGTCCACGACGTTGCGAGTGCCGACCGAATATGTGTCGACGGGCTGACGAGTGAACGACACACCGAGCGTAGACAGCACGGCGTCGGCGCCGTCGAAAATCCCTGCGAGTCCGTCGCGCCGCACATCCGCGCCAGCGATCGTCAGCCGCGGATGGATGATCGGGAACTCGTCTGGCCGCCGCGTCACGGCCACCGCCGAGTGGCCGGCGTCGAGCACGAGTCGTGTGAGCAGGCGTCCGGTCAGACCATTGGCGCCGAAGATGGCGATTTGCATGGGCACTCCTTAGCGGTTCTGGTGGCGGGTTGATGTCCTATGCCGCTGCGGCAGAGCGGGGATCAGGACCGCAGCGGCCACACAGTGCAACGCTGCCAACGTGTATTGGGTAGCGGGGTTGGCGGTCGTCTGGAAGACCGGCACGATGGATAGCACGAGAACAACGACGGTCAGCGCGATCCAGATGGCTCGGGAGGATGTGGTGTAGTGCTCGAGCAGGGCGATCACACCCCAGCCGGCAATTCCCGCGACTACCGTCGCGACAACGGTCAGCGCGAGCGTGACCTGGCGTGTGCCGATTGGCGTATCCACGAGGTAGTCGACGTGGGCCAGCCGCCCAATGAGCCACGCCAGACCGGTCGCGGCGGCGGCCATCGTGATCGCGACGATCCGACCGGCACGCCAGCGAGCGTTGCTGATCGCCTGTCGTGTAACCGTATGCGACATCGTTATCCCTTTCGGCGACCTGTTATACGGGCAAGCGGTTTTTGCTAGCTCGCTACTAGGACGAAACGGGCCGCGCGAAAGTTACAGGATGCGGCGCCCTCAGATCGTCAGGACGGTCGCGGCTGCGGTGCCGGGTGCACCGTACACCTGCGCGAAGCCGACCCGCGGAGTTCCGGGGACCTGGCGATCGCCGGCCTCGCCGCGCAGTTGGCGCACCAGCTCGTGCATCTGCCGTAGGCCGGATGCCCCGATCGGTTCGCCATTGGCGATCAGCCCGCCGTCGGTGTTGACCGGCATCGCGCCGGTGATTTCGGTCGCGCCGTCGGCCAGCAACTTCTCTTGCTCGCCGTCGGCGCAGAACCCCGCCTCGGCCATGTGGATCACTTCCGCACCGGCGTCGGTGTCCTGCAATTGGATAACGTCGACATCCTGCGGCGCGACCCCCGCTTTCTCGAAGGCGGCTTTGGCGGCGTAGACAGTCGGCGATACATCCTCGTCGACGGGTGCGTAGGTCGTGTTCACCTCGTACGCGCCGTAGCGCCGGGTGCGGACTTCGACCGCGCGGACATGGACGGGTTTGGTGGTGAACCGGTGGGCGATATCGGCGCGGCACATCACGAC
>NZ_JBAPPI010000100.1:0-1763 GCF_049280035.1 Mycobacterium sp.
CCTCGGCCCGCAGGCCACTCGGCGAGGGCCCACGCACGACCAGCCCGACGTTGGGATTGATAGCGGTAAGCACCGCCACGATTGTCGCGGTGGCCGCACACGCCCGCACATCGCAAGGGCTGATCACGACGACCAGATCGGCTGTGTCCAAGGCAGTTTGAGCCGCATCGGTGAGCCGACGCGGAAGGTCGCAGACCACGGTGGCACCGCCGCGGCGGCCGGCATCGACGACGGCGTCCACCGCTCCGGCGTCCAGTTCGTAGCCGCGCCGAGTGCCCGACAGCATGCAGACCCCGCGATGGCGCGGCAACGCCTCACGCACGGATGACCAGTTCAGCCGTCCGCCTTGCAATGCCAGGTCGGGCCAGCGCACACCGGGCGTGGTTTCGCAGCCCACCAGCAGATCGATGCCACCACCCCAGGGATCGAGATCGACCAGCAACGGATCGGTCGCGACCTGTGCCAGAGCGGCAGCGAACAGTGACGCGCCCGCCCCGCCACGCCCACCGATCACCGCGATGACCTCGCCGCGCGCGCGGTCGTCACGCGCGGATTCGCCGGCATCGGCGAGCTCGCGGACCAGATCGCGCTCTTGGATGGGCAGCTTGAGCACATGCCGTGCGCCCACCTCGACGGCCGCGGCCCATGTCGCCGAAGCCGGTTCGCCACCCGTCACCACGATCACGTGCGCGCGGCGCGGCAGTCCAATGCGTGCGCATCCGTTTGCCGCGGCCTCGTCGAGCACTACCGCCGCGGCCGCCGACCAGGTTTTCCTGCTGATCGGTGATGTGCCTTCGGCATGGACGACCCGCACGCCGGCGGCCGCTGCGACCCGGTCGACCTCATCGCGCAATGCGGGTTCGGCCAAAACGGCCAGGATTCCGCGGGCGCCGGCAGTGTCGGTAGAGGTGGTCATGGGGCCACCGTGCCCGGGCACAACCCGGCGCCGCCAGTCGCAAACGAGGATCTGTGGACAACGCCTGGAGTGGGCACAACTCGGGGCTCGCACTGGCAAAGCCAGCGGGCCACGGCGAAGGTTTACCCGACAAAAGGGACGACCCCCGCCAGGGGGGGAGGAGGCGAGGGTCGTCGTGTATCAGCCCCGGGGGGTCGGGCTGATACACCCTCGGCTAAGCCGAGTACTGCTTACTATACACACGACAGGATCTTGCAGCGCAAGAGCTGTTTGAAGTTGTGCGCATGGCTTTCGTACGTGTTGCGCCTGGACCGGGCCGCCGTCGCGAGCAACCGAACCGGGTTTGACCGGCCGTTTTGTGGGCCACATCGCGATTTGTCGCGTCATCCCCCTATGCTGGGGCGGTGACCGTCTCCGACTCGGCCGCTGACCAGCAAACATCCCCACCAAGCACCGGTCGCACTCCTCGCACCGCCGCATTTTTCGATCTCGACAAGACCATCATCGCCAAGTCCAGCACGCTGGCGTTCAGCAAACCTTTCTTCGACCAGGGATTGATTAACCGGCGCGCCGTGCTCAAGTCGAGTTACGCCCAATTTCTGTTCCTGCTATCCGGCGCCGACCACGACCAGATGGACCGGATGCGCATCCATCTGACCAACATGTGCACCGGCTGGGATGTCGAGCAGGTCAAGTCGATTGTCAGCGAGACGCTGCACGACATTGTCACGCCGCTGGTGTTCGCCGAAGCCGCAGACCTGATCGCCAGCCACAAGCTGTGCGGCCGCGATGTCGTGGTGGTCTCGGCATCTGGCGAGGAACTGGTGGCACCGATCGCGCGTGCGCT
>NZ_JBAPPI010000101.1:0-4713 GCF_049280035.1 Mycobacterium sp.
CCGTTGCCGAGCACCCAGCGCACCGAGCGCAGGCACCGACACAATCGCCACGTTGTGGACCGGATTGACGTGGGCCACGACCGGACGCCGGCGAATGTGCAACGGAAGATCGGTCAGGCAAACCACCACATCCCAGCCACTGTCCAGCAGCAATCGCCGTGCGGCGTCCACGATCGCAGCGTCGGTGGCCGGCGGCTGCACCAGGCGGCTCTCCACCGCCTCAACCCGCCAACGCGCTCCCGGTAACCGCCGCTCGAGTTCCTCACCCAAACCCGCATCGGCGAGATCACGGGCCAGTGAAAAAGCCACACCGGGCGCCCCCACGAGGCCCAGCACAATCTGTGGACCATGGTCGGCGTGTGGAAGATCTGTCGGAGACACCATGCACTGATCGTCACATCCGCTCCCGGGCGCTCCAGGCGCAGGCGGCTACCAGCCTCGGATGGGAGATGTGGTGACGGCGTGTGATGCCCCCTGCCGGCGACCCTCAACGGGCTCTTGGGCACAACGGCAAGCCCGGCAGCACCGGAGGCACCGGAGCCAGCGGGCCGAACGGCAACCAGATCGCGCCGTGTGGCTGCCACGCGTCCAACAACACCTACATCCTGTCGGTTCCAGAGGCGCTGCATCTGGGCTAACTCATCTGGATCTAGGTCGAGGGGGCACCCTATGTTTGTATGGCCTCGGTTGATTCTTGACATTTTGTCTTCGGGTGATTCCCACCGCTACAGACGTGGCCAGCGCACTCCAAGACGGACCGGTCCGAATCAGGCGACCGGTTCGATATTGCCGAATGGCGGGCTGCTGACCGGTCGGGGCGTCCGGTCCGCCGATCAGGTCCCGAAGTACTCGTGGATTTGGCGGATGGCCATAGATCCTTCGCCGACCGCGGACGCCACCCGCTTGACCGAGCCGCTGCGCACGTCTCCCGCCGCGAACACCCCGGGTCGGCTGGTCTCGAGCATCATCGGCTGACGTTGCGTTCGCCCGTGATTGCCGTCGGTGTCCGAGTAGAGCGCCGCCGGGCCGGTGGGCACAAAGCCGTGGTCGTCGAGCTCGATGGCGCCGGCGAGCCATGAGGTGTTGGGATCGGCGCCGATGAAGACGAACAGGGCGCGGGTCTGGATCGAGTGCCGCTCGCCTGTTCGTTTGTCCTCGGTCAACACCGCCGTGAGTGCACCGTTTCCGTGTACCTGCCGGATCTCGGTGCACGACAGGACAGTCACGCGGGGGTGCCGGTTGATCTGGTCGACGAGATATCGGGACATGGTTTTGTTCAGGTCGTCGCCGCGGATCACCACGTACACCCGGGAAACCTGCGCGGCGAGGAAAACCGCCGCCTGGCCCGCGGAGTTACCACCCCCCACGATGACGACGGGCCCCGTGCCGCACATCAAGGCCTCTTGAAAGGTGGCGGCGTAGTACACGCCGTTGCCCTCGAACGATTCGATTCCTGGAACAGCCAGCCTTCGATACCTGGCTCCCATGGCCAGCACCACGGCCCTGGCCACCACCGACCCCCCGTCCGCGAGCGTTACCCGGTGCTGGCCGCCGCCGGATTCCAGCCGGGTGATCTCCGCGGACACGATGATCCGCGCTCCGAACTTGCCGGCCTGCAGAACTGCCCGTTCGGCAAGGTCGGCTCCGGAGATTCCGCCGGGGAATCCGAGGTAGTTCTCGATTCTCGATGACGTCCCGGCCTGCCCGCCGGTTGCGATCCGCTCCATCGCCGCGGTGGTCAGGCCGTCCGACGCGGCATACACCGCAGCGCCCAGCCCTGCCGGACCGGCGCCCACCACGACGACGTCGGATTCGTCGGGCACTGTATCGGGTACCGGCAGTCCCACCCGGCGGGCCAGCTCGGTGTTGGTCGGGTTGCGCAGCACCTCACCGCCCCAGATCACCACCGGGGCGTCTTGGGGCGATACTCCGAACCGCTGCAGCAGCCGTTCGGCGTACTTGTCACGTTCCAGGTCAATCCATCTGTGTGGCAATCGGTTTCGCGTTGCGAATTCCCGCAGCCGGGCGGTGTCCGGCGAATAGCAGGAGCCGATGATCCGGAATCCGGATTCTTCCTGGATGAGCAGCGAGCGGCGTAACAGGTATGCGCGCAGGATGAGGTCACTGAGCACCGGATCGTGGGCGACCAGGGCCCGCACCCGCTCGGTCGGTACCACGAGTACTTCGCCGGGTTCCACCACTTCGGCGGTGTAGAACGCGGCTTGGCCTTCGAGGTCGCCCAGCTCCCCGAGGAACCGCCCGGGGCCATGTGCCCGGATGACGTGCCGATTGCCCGCGTCGTCGGTCGTGGTGACGGCGACTTTGCCGGACAGAATGACGAAGAAGTAGTCAGAGCGCTCACCCTCGCGGACAAGCGTTTCGCCCGTGCCGACGGCGCGCCGGGCGCCGCCTGCCTCGAGGGTGGCAATCTGATCGTCGGACAGTCGCGGGTACGCGCCGTAGATGTCGGGGGTTTCCGCCAGCGGAGGCGATTCGCGCTGGTCGATGGCGGCCTCAGACATAGTTCTCATGGACGTAGCACCAGCGCCACTTCTCGCCGGCCTCCATGGACTGCACGATCGGGTGGCCCACCGTGTGTGCGTGCGCTCGGGCATGCCGCATCGGTGACGAGTCGCAGCAGCCGACATGCCCGCACGTCAGGCAAAGCCGCAAGTGGACCCACGGTGTGCCGAGCCGCAGACATTCCTCGCAGCCGTTCGTGCGCGGGCGCACCTGGCGGATCGCCGCCACGTGTGGATCTATATACACGGATGTCATGACCGTGCGTCCTTCCCGCTGCCGGCCGACAGCGCCTGGTCCAGCCAATTGCGCAGCGCCGCAATGGGAGCGGCGCCCGCTTGCCGCGCCAGTATCTGCCCGTGGTCAAGGAGCAGCAGTGTCGGCACCGCCTGCACCGTGAACCGCTGTGAAATCGCCGGTGCCTTATCCACGTCGACCTTGACGAGTTTCAGTTGTCCGGCGCGTTCGGTGGCGAGCTGCTCCAGCGCCGGACTCACCATGCGGCACGGTCCACACCAGGTCGCCCACAGGTCGACAAGCACTGGAACTGAGGACTTTTCGGCAACGTCGGCGAAGTCCCCGTCGCCGGCCGCAGCGATCCACGGCAGCCACTGGTGACAGTTGGCGCACCGGGGCTTCCCCGCGGCCGCCGCGGGTACGCGGTTGCGTTTTCCGCAGTGCGGGCATGTCACGATGTCTGATTCGATGGCGCCTCCTCAGTCAGGCCGCCAGGGCCGGTTCCGAATAGCCCACGGCGAGTTCGCCATTCTCCACGGTGACCCGGATCTTGCCACCGCCCGCGATGTCGCCGCGTAGCAACGCCCGGCCGATCTTGGTTTCCACCTCGTGGGCGATGTAGCGGCGTAGCGGCCGCGCCCCGTACACCGGATCGTAGCCGTGTTCGGCGATCATCCGGCGAGCGTCCGGGGTGATGTCGAGCTCGATTTGCCTTTCCACCAACCGATCCCGCAGCTCGGCCAGCTGTAGCTCGACGATCCGTTCGAGCTGCGGCATCGACAGCGGAGTGAACAACACGATGTCGTCGACGCGGTTGAGGAACTCGGGTCGGAAGTGTCCGCGCAGCTCGGCCATCACCCGGTCGCGCGCGTCGGGCTTGATCTCGCCGTCCGCGGTGACGCCGTCGAGCAGGTAGTGCGATCCGATGTTGGAGGTCATGACGACCACCGTGTTGCGGAAGTCGACCTGACGTCCCTGTGCGTCGGTGAGCCGGCCGTCGTCGAGCACCTGCAGCAGGGTGTTGAACACATCGGCGTGCGCCTTTTCGATCTCGTCGAGCAGCACCACCGAGTAGGGCTTGCGACGCACCGCTTCGGTGAGCTGGCCGCCCTCCTCGTAGCCGACGTATCCCGGTGGCGCACCGACCAACCGGCTCACTGTGTGCCGCTCCTGGTACTCGCTCATGTCAAGCCGGACCGTGTTGTCCTCGCTGTCGAACAATGCGGCGGCCAGCGTCTTCGCGAGCTCGGTCTTACCGACCCCGGTGGGTCCGAGGAAGATGAACGAGCCGATCGGGCGGCGCGGATCCCGGATTCCGGAGCGGGCCCGAATCACCGCATCGGCGACCAGCTGGACCGCCTCGTCCTGGCCGATCACCCGCTCGTGCAGTATTTCGTCGAGCCGCAGCAGCTTTTCCCGTTCGCCCTCCTGCAATCGCGCGACCGGTATGCCGGTCCATGCGGCCACGATTTCGGCGATCTCGTCCTCGGTGACGACCTCGCGAAGCAACCGCTTTTCGCCCTGCTTGGACGTCAGCTGTTCCTCGGCCGCTTGCAGTTTGCGTTCCAGTTCGGTGATCTGACCGTAGCGCAACTCGGCCGCCCGGTTGAGGTCATAGTTGCGTTCGGCTTCTTCGGCCTCGTGCCGGAGCTGCTCGAGTTGCCCGCGCAGTTCCTGTACCCGCCGGATCGCCTGCCGTTCGGCATCCCATTGCGCGTGCCGGGCGTCGGCCTCCGCTCGCAGATCGGCCAATTCTTTGCGAAGTTCCTCCAGCCGGGACTTGCTGGCCGCGTCGGTCTCCTTGGCCAGCGCCGCCTCCTCGATCTCGAGCCGGGTGACCCGACGGGTGATCTCATCCAATTCGGCTGGCATCGAGTCGATTTCGGTGCGCAACCGCGCACACGCCTCGTCCACCAGGTCGATCGCCTTATCGGGCAGGAAGCGGTCGGTGATGTA
>NZ_JBAPPI010000102.1:0-3718 GCF_049280035.1 Mycobacterium sp.
GGCTACACCCGCATCATCAAAGTCGAAGCACGCAAGGGCGATAACGCCCCGATGGCGGTGATCGAGCTGGTCCGGGAGAAGACGGTCACCGCGGAAGCCGATCGCGCGCGTCGGGTCGGCGCTTCGAAGGCCGCAGCAAAGAAGGCTGCACCCCAGGCCGCAGTCGAGCCGGAGGCAGAGGCCGAGCCGGAGGCGGCGGTCGGTGCCGAGGCGCAAGAGGCCCACGAGGCCGAGGCCGAGACCGCCGAGGCTGAGGCAGCGACGCCTGAGCCCGAAGCCGTGGCGGAGGCCGCCGAGGCGGAAGCCGCTGAGCCGGAAGCCGAGGCCGAAGACGCTGACGAGTCCTAGCGATTCGCCCCTGAACGACGTGCCCGCCATCGACGCCGATGGTGGGCATGTTCGTCTTCGGCTCGATATCGCTTATGACGGCACGGATTTCGCCGGCTGGGCCACGCAGTCAGGGCAGCGCACCGTCGCGGGCATTCTCGAGGAGGCGCTTTCGACGGTGTTTCGGACCCCGGTGCGGCTGCGCGCGGCGGGGCGCACCGACACCGGCGTGCACGCCAGTGGTCAGGTCGCCCATGTCGACGTTCCGGCGGATGCGCTGTCCAATGCCTATCCTCGTTCGCCCCGACCGACGGAACCGGAATTCCTGCCGCTAGTTCGGCGTCTGGGCCGGCTGCTGCCTGCCGACGTTCGGATCCGCCGGATCATCCGTGCCCCAGCGGGTTTCGACGCGCGATTCTCGGCGCTGCGCCGCCACTATGTCTATCGGCTGTCGACCGCACCCTACGGGGTGGAGCCGCATCAGGCCCGCTACATCACCGCCTGGCCGCGGCTGCTCGACGTGGACGCCATGACGGAGGCCTCGCGAAACCTGCTGGGACTACACGACTTTGCCGCGTTTTGCCGTCACCGCGAGGCTGCCACCACTATTCGCGATCTGCAGCGGCTGGACTGGACCCATGATGGTCATCTGATCACTGCATACGTCACCGCCGACGCGTTCTGCTGGTCGATGGTGCGCTCGCTGGTCGGCGCGCTGCTGGCCGTCGGCGAACACCGGCGCACCGCCACCTGGTGCCGCGAGTTGCTCACCTCAACGCGGCGATCCAGCGACTACGCCGCCGCACCGGCGCGGGGGTTAACGCTGATCGGCGTGGACTACCCGCCGGAGAACGAACTGCAGGCGCGGACGTTGATTACCCGCGACCTGCGGACGCGCGATTGATTCCTCGGTTACAGCTTGCCGGCGACGAAGCTTGCCGCCTGATCCACCAGCCCGGAACTGACGTACGAGGGCTGCAGATGCGACGACCAATGCGTGCCTCTCCCACAGATCGGGTCGCCTTGCGCGCACTGGTCGATCGTCTTACCGGCAAAGGCGGGGGCGACCCGCCGGGTGCCATTGCCGAACAAGGCGACCGCCGCGACTTGCCGATCCACACCCGGGGGTATACGGCCCCAGGTCGCGACGTCAGCCACCTCGGCACCCAGGGAATAGCCGCCGAGCACCTCGCGGGTGTCCGGGCAACTTCTGGCCATGGATTGAACATGGGCGCTCATATCGCTAGCGCCGCTGTCGACGCTGATATTTGCCGGATAGTTGACGCCATAGGCCCCGACCGACATGTTCGGCACCTTTGCGCGCAGCGAATTGACCAACGCGTCGCCGACCGCACCGAGTCCGGGTGGCTCCTCTCGGCCGCGGGCGAAAACCACCTCCGCACCGGGGCAGGCCGCCGACGCCGTCGGAATCGGCCCGGCCGGTATTAGTGCCGGGGCGATCAGCAGCCCCGGGGCGAGCAATGCTGCAGCCGCCAAACTTGCCACCGGAGCAAATTTCATGCGCGGATATTATCGAGCAAACCTAGATATTTGCTGAAACGGCCCGCAGGGTTGGCTTAGTGCTGTTGACCGCTGGGATCGGTCAATGCAGCTTGCTTGCGACGAAGTCGGCGGCCTGATTGACCATGCCGTCGTTGATATAGCCGCTCGCCGCGTGCTGTGGCCAGTTCGCGTTCCAGGTGTTCGGGTCGGCCGGGTTGCAGATGGGGTCGGTGCCGTGGCACAAGTCGATGGTCCGGTCGTTGTAGGCCGGGTTGAAATTCGTGATCGGCCCGACCCACTGGCTGCCGTTACCGAACAGCGCGACCGCGGCGACGTGCTGATCGGCGCCTGGCGGCAGGGGATTGGTGAAGCCGAATAGCGGGCCCGGGGCCGCCACCACGACGTCGGTGACCGCCGCGCCCAGCGAGTAGCCGCCCAACACCACACGGGTGTTCGGGCAGCCGTTGATCGTGTTCTGGACGTGCGCGCTCATGTCGTTGGCGCCGATGTCGACCTCGTTATCGGCGGGGTAGCGCACCGCATAGAGGCTGACGTTCTTGTTGACCTTGGACCGCAGCGAGCTGACGAAGGAGTTGCCGATGACGCCGGCGCCGGGCGACTCCAGCCGTCCGCGAGCAAACACCACCTCGACGTCGGAGCAGGAGGCCGATGCCGTCGGGATCAGCGTCGCGGGCGCAAGCATCAACGCCGCAGCGAGTAATCCTGCGGCGGCGATCCCGGCCGTAACCGACTGTGGCGGTGGGTTGATCAGGCGCAGTGTCATGGCCCGATAGTAGTGCGCTGACACGACGTCAGCGCAATGAGCGATCTATCAGTGAAATGCCGCGGGCTGGGTCTGATCGACCACGGCCGGACCTTGGCCACCGGGCCCAGGCCCTGGCCCAGGGCCGGGCCCGGGTAGGGGCCCTGGGGGCACGCCCATCGGCCCTGGCGGCACGCCCATCGGCGGTGCGGGTGCGGTGGGGGCTAGCACCGCCAACAGCCTGGTCTGGACGAAGCTGGCCGCCTGGCTGGTGTAGACGGGCACGTAGCCCTCGGTGTGCCCACTCCACTGGTTGCCGGGGCCGGCGTGACAGATCGGGTCCTCGGGGTTGCAGAAGTCGATGGCCTTGGCGCCGAACAGCTGGCTCTGCGCCGATATCGGCCCGCCGCTGCGGTCGGCCGGATTACCGAAGGTGGTCACCGCGATGACGTTGTTGGCGTACTGAGGCGGCAGCGAACTGCCCCAGCCGATGCCGCCGATCGGAACCCCGGTGACGATGTCGATCACCGACGCGCCCTGCGAGTATCCGCCGAGCACCTGCGGGGTGTTCGGGCACTTGTCGGCCACGTCTTTGATGTGCTTGATGGCGTCGTTGGCGCCGTCGCCGCCGTGCAGCTGCAGCAGGCTGGCCTTGTAGTTGACCGGGTAGGCATCGATGTTCTTGCCGGTGTTCTGGCGCAGCGAGTCGACCAGGGACTGGCCGACACGTCCCAACCCGGCCGGCTCATCGGTGCCGCGGGCGAAGGTCAGCGCGACGTCCGGGCAGTTGTCGGCGCCGGCCGACGGGATAGTGCGCGGAACGGCGCTGGGCGCGACCAGCAGGACACCGGCGGCCAGCAGCGCGGCGGCGCCCAGGCCGGCCCAGCGCAAGCTGCGTGACCAGTGAAGATGGGACACCGAACGGCTGAGGTGGTGAATGCTCACCAGGCGATTTTACCGAGAACTGGGCAAACGGTCACATCGGCGGTCATCGGGCCCCGAACTGTGGATCGACGGCAAAGCAAGACGTGATCACGGAATATCGTGAAGGCCCAGAAGCCCCCGGCATCCCGGGGGCCTTGGGGGACTGATGGGATGGCAACCAACCACGCGGCTGCACGTCAG
>NZ_JBAPPI010000103.1:0-2973 GCF_049280035.1 Mycobacterium sp.
GTGGTGGGGCGGGCGCGGCCTGCGCGACCGGAGCCGCCGCCGGCTGCGCATCGGCGGTGGTCGAGCCGTCGCCCGTTGGTTCGGGGTTGTAGTCGACCAGAAACTCATGCCAGCTCGGATCGACCGAGGAGGGGTCTTCGCGGAACTTGCGGTACATCTCCTCGACCAGCCATTCGTTCTGCCCGAATGGTGAACTCGTACTGCTCACGGCAGCTGCTCGCCTCGATTCCTCTGCCCGGCAAGCGCGCTAGTGACGCTTGCCACTTCCCAAAACCGGTGTCGGCGCATCTGACCTGCGGCGGCTCCGACAGTTTCCGCCCCATAAAGGCTAACCCTTTGCCGACAATCCGCCACGGTCATGGCCAGCCCGGCTCAACTGGCACCGGCCAGAGTTGCTGCTAACCGGCGTCGCGAACCGTGGGCAGCAGATGCAGGGTGACTGGCCACCGCACCGGGGGCGTACCGAACGCGTTGCGGGTGTTCCGCACGATCTTCTTACCCACTAGCCGGTTACCGATGGCGCCGATGAGGGCGCCGATACCGATCGGCAGCATCTTGCCGAACAGCAGTGCACCGCGCCGCAGCGTGAATTTCCTGACGGCGTACTTGAGCAACCGCGAATTCAGCTGTGCCAACGCGGGCATCGGCAGCGATGCCGCCCCCTCCGACAACCACGCACCGCTCCTGCGGCCCGGACCGAGCAGTTCGCCGATGGCGTGCTTGCTGTCGTCGCCGACCAGAACGGCCAGCACCAAGGCGCGCCGGAGTTCCCGATTTTCGGCCGGGATACCGTGCACGGCCGCGATCGCCAGCGCAAAGAACGCGGTGGCCTCAAGGAACACCGCCGTCTCGCCGGCGGCCGCGGACAGCGCGGCGAGTGTGCCGATGCCCGGTAGCAAAGCGGCCGAACCCACGGCTGCGCCGCTGGCCGTGACGGCGGCCACATACCGCTTCTCCAGCTTGGAGACAATAACGGCGGGAGCGGCGTCTGGGTTCGCACGGCGCAGCCGGTCCAGATAGGCTGCCGCCGCCGGGCCCTGGATCCGTGTGCTGCGCTCGATGATGTGCGCCAATGCGCGCGCGGATGCCTTGGGCTTGCCGTTGGTAGTGGCGGGCAGCGAGTCATCCGCTGAGTGCGTCCGTCGGGCGCTCATGAGGTGCCTCCGAGGTGATACGTGGAATGCCTTCAGGCTAGCGCCGACGCACGAAACGTGGGGCAAGCATCCCCGTCCATGAGTTCCCGAGGTTGTCGTCGCACTTGCCGAGGTCGATACCCTGGACAGGGATGCCGCGGCGAATGCGGTCGACGACCGCGTCGGGGCGCTGGAGGCCACTCCGGCTGAGATCATGGCGCTTCGCGACGCCGGTGTCACACCAGGTGGGTATCTGGTGGCGTTGGACTACTTGCTGGCAATGATGCAGACCGAGCTCTCGTCGCTGTGCGAGTTTGCCAGTTCGCTGCGGTCCGGTCAGCTCGAGTGGCAGCAGGCGGCGTCCGACAGCAAGATGCGGAGCCAGGAGAGGGAGGGACATGACTGCGGCGACTGCTGGGGAGCGAGCGGGTGGGGGCACCCGACGCGCCAGCGGCGCCATGTCGACCAAACGCAGGAAAGCCGCAAGTCCGTGGGACGCGCTCTGGGCGATGATGGTCGGCTTCTTCATGATCCTGCTCGACTCCACGATCGTCGCGGTCGCCAACCCCAGCATCATGACCAAGCTGGGCACCAGTTACGACACGGTGATCTGGGTGACCAGCGCCTACCTGCTCGCTTACGCGGTTCCGTTGTTGGTGGCCGGCCGACTCGGTGACCGGTTCGGTCCGAAAAACCTCTACCTGGCCGGCCTCGCAGTATTCACCGCCGCCTCACTCTGGTGCGGCCTGTCGGGGACCATCGGGATGCTGATCGCCGCACGGGTTGTGCAGGGCATCGGCGCCGGGGTGCTGACCCCCCAGACGCTGTCAGTAATCACCCGCATCTTTCCGCCGGAACGGCGCGGGATGGCGATGAGCGTGTGGGGTGCCACCGCGGGCGTTGCCACCTTGGTTGGGCCGCTGGCCGGCGGTGTGCTGGTCGACGCGCTGGGCTGGGCATGGATCTTCTTCGTCAACGTCCCGATCGGGATCATCGGTCTGGGGCTGGCTGTTTGGCTGATGCCGGTCTTGCCCACACATAGACACCGATTCGACCTGGTTGGCGTCGGATTGTCCGGGCTGGCCATGTTGCTCATCGTCTTCGCCCTGCAGGAGGGTCAGTCCGACGGCTGGGCGCCGTGGATCTGGGCGGTGTTCGTCGCCGGCATCGGGTTCATGACCGCCTTCGGCTATTGGCAGTCGATCAGCACCAACGAGCCACTGATCCCACTCGACATCTTCCGAGACCGCGACTTCAGCCTTGCCAACCTCGCCGGGGCGGTCATCGGGTTCGCAGCCACCGCGATGATGTTGCCGCTGATGTTCTACGCGCAGGGGGTGTGCGGATTGTCGCCGACCCGCTCGGCCCTGCTGACCGCGCCGATGGCGATTGCCAGTGGTCTGCTCGCACCGATCGTCGGCAAGATCGTCGACCGTTCCCACCCTCGGTCGGTGGTCGGTTTCGGTTTTTCGGTTTTGGCGATCGGACTGACCTGGCTCTCGATCGCGATGACGCCGTCCGCGCCGATCTGGCAGTTGGTTCTGCCGTTCATTGCGTTGGGTATTGGGATGGCGTTTATCTGGGCGCCGCTGGCCGCCACCGCAACCCGCAACCTGCCGCCGCGGCTGGCTGGCGCCGGTTCCGGGGTATACAACGCGACCCGCCAAGTTGGTGCCGTGTTGGGCAGCGCCGGCATGGCTTCCTTCATGACGTCGAGGATCACGTACGAGATGCCGCCAATGCCCGACGGCGAGGGGTTCGGCCCGACGGGCGGCAAGGGTACCGCCTTGCAGCTCCCGGGATTCCTGCGCGAGCCATTCTCTGCTGCGATGTCCCAGTC
>NZ_JBAPPI010000104.1:0-16505 GCF_049280035.1 Mycobacterium sp.
TCCCGGTGGTCAGCACCGCGGTGACGAACCAGCCGTCGAACCGAGCGTCCTTGGATTGCACGGCCCGATAGCAGCGGTCGAAGTCTTCATGCACGGTTAAAACAATTACACCCGACCACTGACATTACTGGCGGAAAACCGACATCGTCGTGGCTGACCGGGTCGGCGGCCTACTGGCGTTCATCGAAGGCGAAAAGCACCTTGCCGCCCCGCTTGGGCGCGTCGGCGTGCTCTAACGCCTGGCGGTAGTCGTCAAGGCGGTAGGTGGCTTCGACGGGCACCGATAACGAGCCATCAGCGACCAACGAGCCCAGATAGCGGTAGGCGTCAACGATCTCGGAGTGCGGCGCGACGCTCAACCAGGTGAGCAGCCAAAAACCGGTGTGCCGCACCTCGCGCGTCAGCAGGTCGGCATTGGGCACCTGCGACGGTCCGCCACCCAGCGATCCGTAGGTCACGATGGTGCCGCCGAAGCGCAACGCGCCGACCAGTGCCGTCGCGGTGTCGGCCCCGAGGCCGTCGAGCACCAGGGCGAGCTGTTCGCCGTCGAGTTCTCGGGCGATGTCGGCAGCCAGGTCCGGCCCGCTGACCAGCACATGCTCGCCACCGGCGGCGCGCACCTCGTCGGCGGCCTCGTCGCGCCGCAGACGTTGAGCGTCTTGAGTCCGCGCAGTTGTGCCAGTGTGATCACAAGGCGTCCGACGGCCGAGTTCGCGCCCGGCTGTCCGACCCAGTCGCCGGGCTGCAGGTCGACGAACCGGTTGAGCATCACGTGCGCGGTCGCCGGATTGATCGGCAGCATGGCCAGCTGCAGCGGGTCGGCGTCCGGGTCGACTTCGACGACTTTGCCCTGCGGCACAACGACTTTCTCCGCCCAGGTGCCGTAGGTGTAGGTGGGCAGCACGATCACCCGCTTGCCCAGCAGGCCGCGGTCGACCCGCGCACCGGCGTCCACGACGATGCCGACACCTTCACCGCCGACCGGGGCCGGCGGGTCGGGCCGGGCGAAATACCGTCCGCGCAGCAGCAACAGGTCCGACGGGTTCACCGAGGCGGCCTCCATACGCACCAGCACATCGTCGGGCCCGGGAGTCGGGTCGCGGTCGTCGTGCAGCGCCACTGACTCCGAGGGTGTGCCGAACTGTGTTAGCACCAGGTGCTTCATGGCCAGCTCCCGCGTAGCAATGTTTTCTACTACCTAGCACTCGGACTCTGCGATTCGCAACACCGGCCCCCGCCGCTGCCTTGTTGACCGGCTACACGGGTGCTGCCAGTCGCGTCGGCTGGTCGTGGCCGCGCAGCGTCACGGTCTCGCCCAAAGACCAACGGGCCCGCTCATTTTCGCTCGCGGCGTTGACGGTGTCCGAGGACGCCAGTAGTCGGCTGGGTTGATCCTTGGCCAGTTCGCACAGTCGGGCGGCTTCGTTGACCGGCTCGCCGATGACCGTGTATTCGAACCGCTCTTTGGCGCCCACATTTCCGGCGACCGCCTTTCCGGCCGCGACCCCGATACCGGCTGGGCACTCGGGGACCTCGCTGTCGAGTCGACTAGCGATGGCGCGCGCTGCGGCCAGCGCTTGGTCCTCCGGTCGGTCGAGACGGTTGGGTGCGCCGAAGACCGCGAGCACGGCGTCGCCCTCGAATTTGTTGACCAGTCCGCGATGGCGATCTACCTCTTCGACGACCACCGCGAAGAAGCGGTTCAGCAGCTGCACGACTTCCGCGGCGGGGCGGCTCGTCACCAATTGCGTCGAGCCGACGATATCGACGAAAACGACTGCGACATGGCGCTCTTCGCCGCCGAGTTTTGGTTTTTCCTTTTCGGCCGCGGCGGCGACTTCGCGTCCGACGTGACGGCCGAACAGGTCGCGCACTCGTTCACGCTCGCGCAGGCCGTCGACCATCGAGTTGAAGCCGCGCTGCAGCTCGCCGAGCTCGGTGCCGTCGAAGACCACCAGATCGCCTCGCAGATCGCCCTGTTCGACCCGCTTGAGCGCCGCGCGCACCGCCCGCACCGGCGTCGCCGTCAGCCAAGACAGGATCCACATCAACGTGAACCCGAAGATCAGCGTCGCGGACGAGATGACGATCACCGCAACCGCCAGTTGTGTTTTGCTCAAATTGCCGAGCACCAGGCCACCGAGCAACGCGGTGAGGGTGATGCCCAGCACGGGAACACCGGAGCTCAGTAGCCACACGGTCAGGGTGCGGCCCATGATGCCTGGCGCCAACCGCCGTGGCACGCGGCCCGCCTCGAGCGCTTGGGCGGCCACTGGGCGTAGCGCGAACTCGGTGAACAGGTAGGAGAAGGTGGCCACCAGGATGCCAACAAAGCTCACCGAGAAACCCACGATCGGGATGAACGTGCTATCGGCCAGCCCGTAGAGCGTCGTCAACAAGGCAGCTCCAAGTCCCCACAGGGCGAGCACGCTAAGTGCCAGCCAAAGGGGGGCCAGGAAGGTGGCGCGTTCATCGGCGCGGGTGGGTTTGCGTTCCTCGATTGCCCACCGCAGGGCCGTTATCAGCCGACGGGTGATCAGGTAGGTTCCCAGCGCGAGCGCGATCGCGATGTACGCCGGTGCGACGGCGAACGTGATCCAGAGCGGTGCGTCGCTGAAGATGCTGGGCGCCGGGAACGCGATGGTCAGCAGCAGGACCGTGACGCCGATGCCGATCAGGTTGGTCGCGAGGATGAAGACCGTGATGATGAGCTGGATGCGAATCCGTCGGCGGCGTTGACTCTCCGATACGCGTCCGAGCAGCCAAGAGCCGTATGCCGGGGTCTCCGACAGCCGACCGCTCTGCTGGGTTACCGCCTCCAGCAGCCGGCCCAGCCGTTGCGCGGTTGTTCTCTTGGCCATCATCGTGGCGTCAGCCTAATTCGTCTGGTGGGTCGCGCTTAAGGTGAGTCGCGTGCGTCTCGTTATCGCCCAGTGCACGGTGGACTATCTCGGCCGACTCACCGCTCATCTGCCATCGGCCCGTCGACTATTGCTGGTCAAAGCCGACGGCTCGGTGAGCGTGCACGCCGACGACCGCGCTTATAAGCCGTTGAACTGGATGAGCCCGCCATGTTGGCTCACCGAAGAGCTGGACGGCGCGCTGCCGGTGTGGGTGGTGCAGAACAAAGCCGGCGAGCAATTGCGCATCACGATCGAGGACGTCGAGCACGACTCCAGCCACGACTTAGGAGTCGACCCCGGGCTGGTCAAAGACGGCGTCGAGGCCCACCTGCAAGCTTTACTCGCTGAGCACGTCGAGCTGCTCGGCGACGGATACACCTTGGTGCGCCGCGAGTACATGACGGCGATCGGGCCGGTCGATCTGCTGTGCCGAGACGAACAGGGCCGCTCGGTCGCGGTCGAGATCAAGCGTCGCGGGGAGATCGACGGAGTCGAGCAGCTCACCCGTTATCTGGAGTTGCTCAACCGGGACAGCTTGCTGGCGCCGGTGAGCGGGGTGTTCGCCGCGCAGCAGATTAAGCCGCAAGCGAAAACATTAGCGATTGATCGCGGAATCCGTTGTCTGACATTGGATTACGATAGGATGCGCGGAATGGATTCGGACGAGTTCCGGCTATTCTGAGCCGTCTCATTAGACTGCAGTCATGCCTCGACGCCGCACTCCACCGCGTAAGCAGCAGCCTTTCGGCCTGCTGCCGGTGCAAGACCGGGTGGAAACCGGACCCGACGGCTACGACTACCAAGTGCGGCCCGTCGCAGGGGCGCAGGCTAGCAAGACATATCGCTGCCCCGGTTGCGATCACGAAATCCGCTCGGGCACAGCCCATGTGGTGGTGTGGTTAGCAGAATCCGGTGAGGTTGCGATCGACGATCGGCGGCACTGGCACACCCCGTGCTGGGCTAATCGGGCAAATCGCACGCCCACGCGAAAGTGGTCTTGAAGAAATCAGTGCGCAGAGTCTGAGTCGGCGGCCGGTTCGACCAACTCGATGAGAACGCCACCGGCGTCCTTGGGGTGAATGAAATTGATCCGAGAGTTCGCTGTACCGCGCCGGGGCGCTTCGTAGAGCAGGCGGACGCCCTGCTCGCGCAGCCGGTCGGTAAGGGTCTCGAGGTCGCTAACCCGGTAAGCCAGTTGCTGGATGCCGGGCCCGCGCTTGTCGAGGAACTTCGCGATCACCGACGACTCGTCGATGGGGGCCATCAGCTGTACCTGGGAGCTGCCGACCGGGGCGCCGCGGACGGACAACATCGCCTCGCGAATCCCCTGATCGTCGTTGACTTCCTCGTGCAAGACGATCATGCCCAGGTTGTCGTGGTACCACGTGATCGCAGCATCGAGGTCGGGAACCGCAATGCCGACATGGTCGACCGCAGTCACCAACGCGGTAGCGAGGACTCGACCCGCAGCAACTTGATCGGTGGTCATAACGTAACGGTAACCTGACGGGAAAGATTCCGCTTCTCCGATCGCTGAGATCGGCAGTTTAAGCCCCGCTTTGGAGGTAGTCATGACGACATCGGTGATCGTTGCTGGAGCACGAACCCCGATCGGCAAGTTGATGGGTTCGCTGAAGGATTTCTCCGCCAGCGATCTGGGCGCCATCGCGATCGCCGGCGCCCTGAAGAAGGCCAATGTGCCCGCGTCGGCGGTCGAGTACGTGATCATGGGCCAGGTGCTGACCGCCGGAGCCGGTCAGCTGCCCGCCCGGCAGGCGGCCGTGGCAGCCGGTATCGGTTGGGATGTGCCGGCGATGACCATCAACAAGATGTGCCTGTCCGGTATCGATGCCATCGCCCTGGCTGACCAGCTCATTCGGGCCGGTGAGTTCGACGTGGTGGTGGCCGGCGGTCAGGAGTCCATGACCAAGGCGCCGCATCTGCTGATGGACAGCCGATCCGGCTACAAGTACGGCGATGTGACGGTCTTGGACCACATGGCCTACGACGGCCTGCACGACGTGTTTACCGACCAGCCGATGGGGGCGCTGACTGAGCAGCGCAACGACGTCGACAAGTTCACCCGCCTCGAACAAGACGAATTCGCTGCCCGGTCGCACCAGAAGGCCGCCGCGGCATGGAAGGACGGCATCTTCGCCGACGAAGTCGTGCCGGTGAACATCCCGCAACGCAAAGGCGATCCCTTGCAGTTCAACGAGGATGAGGGCATTCGCGCCAACACCACTGCCGAATCCCTGGGCGGTCTGAAGCCGGCGTTTCGTCCGGACGGCACCATTACCGCCGGATCGGCGTCGCAGATTTCCGACGGCGCGGCCGCGGTGGTCGTGATGAACAAGGACAAGGCCACCGAACTGGGGTTGGCGTGGCTGGTTGAGATCGGCGCACACGGCGTGGTGGCCGGCCCGGATTCGACGCTGCAGTCACAGCCTGCCAACGCGATCAAAAAAGCGCTTGGTCGCGAAGGTATCTCCGTCGACCAACTCGATGTGGTGGAGATCAACGAGGCGTTTTCGGCGGTGGCGCTGGCCTCGACGCGGGAACTGGGCGTTGATCCCGACATCGTCAACATCAACGGCGGTGCGATCGCCATCGGGCATCCAATCGGCATGTCGGGTGCTCGGATCGCGCTGCATGCGGCGCTTGAACTGGCCCGCCGCGGCTCCGGATACGGGGTCGCGGCGCTGTGCGGAGCAGGTGGTCAGGGCGACGCGCTGATCCTGCGGGCCGGTTAGCAGGCCACCACAAACCCGTGGCGTTAGCTGGGCCGAGCTCGCAAGTGTGTTCGGTTGCCGCGACGGCGATGGTTGCTGGCATGGGAAGCCCGGGCAAAGTTGACAGTTGATGTGATTTTGGTCATATGGCCCGCGACAGCGGGCTTCAACGCCGCAACCGGGTGGACCGGGCCGGAACGCCACATGCCAAACTTGACGACGTGACCCGTCCTCGACCTCCGATTGGCCCTGCGATGGCCGGCGCGGTCGACTTGTCCAGCCTCAAGCAAAGCGCGCCGTCCAGCAGCGATGCGGCTGCGGGGGGATCGGCAGGATCGTCCAGGCCCATCGGCACCGAGATCAACGAAGCCAACTTCGATGAAGAGGTGCTGCTGCGGTCCAACGAGGTGCCGGTCGTCGTGCTGTTGTGGTCGCCACGCAGCGATGTCTGCCTCCAGTTGGCCGACATTCTGTCCGGGCTGGCCGACGCCGACAACGGCAAGTGGTCGCTGGCCAGCGTCAACGTCGACGTGGCTCCCCAGGTGGCCCAGATATTCGGCGCCGAAGTGGTCCCGACTGTCGTGGCTTTGGCTGCGGGGCAGCCACTTTCGAGCTTTCAGGGCATGCAGCCGCCCGACCAGTTACGCCGCTGGGTGGACTCGCTGCTCTCGGCAACCGCGGGGAAGCTCGGCGGCGCAACGGATTCCGAGGAACCCGAGGCGGTGGACCCGGCCCTTGCGCAGGCGCGCCAGCAGCTCCAGGACGGTGACTTCGCCGCCGCTTCTGATTCGTATCAGGCGATACTGGACGACGATCCGAACCACGCCGAAGCGAAGGGCGCGTTACGCCAGCTCGCCTTCCTGACGCGGGCTACCGCGCAGGGGCCTGACGCAGTGGCCGTCGCCGATGCCGCTCCTGACGACATCGAGGCCGCGTTCGCCGCGGCCGACGTGCAGATCCTCAACCAGGATGTGCAGGGCGCCTTCGACCGGCTGGTCGGGTTAGTGCGGCGGACGTCCGGCGACGAGCGGACCTCGGTGCGCACCCGGCTGATCGAGCTGTTCGAGCTCTTCGACCCCGCCGACCCCGACGTCATCGCCGGGCGGCGCAACCTCGCCAACGCCCTGTACTAGTCGCCTATTCGGGCTCTAGCCACAGCGCCGAGGTGGGCGGCAGCACCAACACCCCGGATGCCGGGCGGCCGTGCCATGGCTCGTCGGTTGCGTCGACACCGCCGAGATTGCCGATACCGGTGCCGTTGTAGTCGGTCGCGTCGGTGTTGAGCACCTCACGCCACCGCCCGGCGGTGGGCAGGCCGAGACGATAGCCGCTGTGCTCCGAACCGGCGAAATTGAACACGCAGGCCATCACCGAGCCGTCGCTGCCGTACCGCAGGAAGCTCAACACGTTGTTGGCGGAGTCGTTGGCGTCGATCCAGGAATAGCCCTCCGGCCTGGTGTCCTGGCTCCACAGCGCCGGGTGGCCGCGGTAGATCTTGTTGAGGTCGTTGACCAGGCGCGAGATTCCGGTAGAGAAGCTGTTCTCGTCGAGTTGGAACCAGTCGAGGCCGTGTTCCTCTGACCATTCGGCGCGCTGCCCGAATTCCTGACCCATAAACAGCAGCTGCTTACCCGGGTGCGCCCACTGGTACGCCAGCAGGCTGCGCAACCCCGACGCCTTGACGTGGTCGTTGCCCGGCATCCGCGACCACAGCGTGCCTTTGCCGTGCACTACCTCGTCGTGGCTGATCGGCAGCACGAAGTTCTCGCTGAATGCGTAGAGCATCGAGAAGGTGATCTCGTGGTGGTGGTAACTACGGTGCACCGGATCGTGGCTGATGTAGTCGAGCGTGTCGTGCATCCAGCCCATGTTCCACTTCATCGAAAAGCCAAGGCCGCCAACACTAGTCGGCCGCGATACGCCTGGCCACGATGTCGACTCCTCGGCAATGGTGACGATTCCCGGCGCCGCTTTGTGCGCTGTGGCGTTCATCTCCTGCAGGAACTGCACGGCTTCCAGATTCTCCCGGCCGCCATAAACGTTCGGTGTCCAGCCGCCGGCCGGGCGCGAATAGTCGAGGTACAGCATCGAAGCGACGGCGTCGACTCGCAGGCCGTCGATGTGGAATTCCTCTAGCCAATAGAGCGCATTGGCTACCAGGAAATTGCGCACCTCGGCACGGCCGAAGTCGAATACATAAGTGCCCCAGTCGAGTTGCTCGCCCCGTCGAGGGTCGGAGTGCTCGTAGAGCGGTGTGCCGTCGAAACGGCCCAGCGCCCACGCGTCCTTGGGGAAGTGGGCCGGCACCCAGTCCACGATGATGCCGATTCCGGCCTGGTGGAGCGCGTCGACGAGGGCCCGGAATTCGTCCGGGGTGCCGAACCGCGACGTCGGCGCGTAGTAGGACGTGACCTGATATCCCCAGGATCCGGCGAACGGATGCTCGGCGACGGGCAGCATCTCGACGTGGGTAAACCCGTGCGCTACCACGTAATCCGTCAGCTCGCGGGCAAGGTCGCGATAGGACAGGCCCGGTCGCCACGAGCCCAGGTGCACTTCGTAGGTGCTCATCGGCTCGAACACCGGATTGCGCTGCGCGCGTGCTGTCATCCAGTCGTCATCAGCCCAGCGGTAGTCGCTGACGTTAACCCGCGACGCCGTATGCGGCGGCACCTCGGTGGCGAAGGCGAAGGGGTCGGCCCGGTCGGTGACCGAACCGTCGGCGCCGTGCACCCGGAACTTGTACAGGCCATCGGGTGGGAAGTCCGGCCAGAACAACTCCCATACGCCCGACGAGCCTAATACCCGCAGCGGGGCATCGTTGCCGTTCCAGCCGTTGAACTCCGCGATCAAGCCGACGCCCTTGGCGTTGGGCGCCCAGACGGCGAACGACACACCTTCGACCACACCGTCGGCGGTCGTGAACGAGCGTGGATGGGCGCCGAGCACTTCCCACAGTCGTTCGTGGCGCCCCTCGTTGAACAGATGCAGATCGACTTCGCCCAACGTCGGCAAGAAGCGGTAGGCGTCGGCGACCGTGTGCCCGCCGGAGCCGTCGTAACTCACCTCGAGGCGGTAGTCGATCAGGTCGGTGAACGGCAGCGCCACCGCGAACAATCCGGAGTCGATGTGCTGCAGCGGAAACCGTTCTTGGCCGACAAGTGCGACGACTTCGGCGGCGTGCGGGCGGTAGGCCCGGATGACGGTGTGATCGCCGTACTCGTGGGCGCCCAGGATGCCGTGCGGATTGTGGTGCTCACCGGACACTAGGCGGGCCAAGTCGCTGGGTTCGGGCGCCAGGTGGATCCTGGCGAGTTGGTCGGCGGGCTTCATCGCGGCGTCACCTCCGGCGCAAGAGCGTCATTCTGGATTCGGACGGTATGAGCGGCATGTTGATGATGTGGGCGGGCGAGCGGCCAGGGTCGATGCGCACATAGTTGGCTTGTCCCCATTGGTATTCCTCGCCAGTCATCTCGTCTCGGACCCAGAACCGCTCGTAGTGCTCCATACCCAATGCGGCCATGTCCAACCACAACGTCGCCTCTTCCGGTTCGAACGCGTTGAGCGTCACCACCACCAGCACGCAGTCGCCGGTGACCGGATCGAATTTGCTGTAGGCCAGCAATGCGTCGTTGTCGACGCCATGGAACGTGATGTTGCGCAGCTGTTGAAGAGCGGGATGGAGTCGACGAATCTTGTTCAGCCGTGCGATAAATGGCTCCAGCGATCGTCCCGCAGCCAGCGCGCCGGCGAAGTCGCGCGGTCGCAGCTCGTACTTCTCGGAGTCGAGATACTCCTCGCTGCCTTCCAACACGGCCTCGTGCTCGAAGAGCTCGTAGCCGGAGTACATCCCCCAGGCCGGGCTCATTGTTGCCGCCAGCACCGCACGAATCGCGAACATGCCCGGGCCGTTATGTTGCAGGACGGCGTGCAGGATATCTGGCGTGTTGACAAACAAATTCGGACGACGGAAGTCGGCGAGATAGGGGATCTCCTCGCCGAATTGGGTGAGCTCCCACTTCGACGCGCGCCAGGTGAAGTAGGTGTAGGACTGGGTGAAGCCCAGCTTGGCGAGCCCGAACTGACGGGCCGGCGGTGTGAACGCCTCGGATAAAAACAGCACGTCCGGATCGATGGCCTTCACTTGGCCGATGAGCCAGGTCCAGAAGTCGGGCGGCTTGGTGTGCGGATTGTCGACCCGGAAAACCTTGACCCCGTGGTCCATCCAGCGCAGCACCACCCGCAGCACCTCGTCGTACAGTCCGGCGGGGTCGTTGTCGAAGTTGATCGGGTAGATGTCCTGGTACTTCTTCGGCGGGTTCTCCGCGTAGGCGATGGTGCCGTCGGGCAATTCGGTGAACCACTGGCGGTGTTCCTTGGCCCACGGGTGATCGGGCGCGCATTGCAACGCCAGATCCAAAGCCACCTCCATACCCAGGTCATGCACCGCTTCGACGAATTTGTCGAAGTCATCGATCGTGCCCAGTTGCGGATGCACCGCGTCGTGGCCGCCCTCGTCGCTTCCGATCGCCCACGGCGACCCGACGTCACCGGGGACCGCGGTCGCGGTGTTGTTGCGGCCCTTGCGGTGAACTTTGCCGATCGGGTGGATCGGCGGCAGGTACACCACATCGAAGCCCATTTCCGCTATCCGCGGCAACGCCGCCGCCGCGGTCCTGAACGTCCCGTGCACCGGGTTGCCCTTGGCGTCCCAACCGCCGGTCGAGCGGGGGAACATCTCGTACCACGAGCCGAAGCGGGCCAGCGGCCGATCCACCCACACCCCGTATTGCTCGCCACGGCTGACCAGCTCACGCAACGGGTACTGCGTCAGGAGTTCGTCGACCTCCGGGGCCAGCGCCAGCGCTGCTCGGGAAACCGGATCGCCCGGCGCTTGCAGGGCTGCGGCCGCAGCACGCAACGGTTCGCGCGAACTACGGGGCACACCGGTCGCGGCGCGTTCGAGTAGCTGTGCTCCGACCAACAGGTCGTTGGACAGTTCGGACTCGCCCTGGCCGGCCTCCAGCTTGGCCTCGATGGCGTGGCGCCAGGTGTGGATCGGGTCACCCCAGCCGTCCACCCGAAACGTCCACAACCCGACGCTGTCCGGGGTGAACTGACCGTGGAAGACGTAGGGTTCCTCGCCCATGCTCATCGGGAGCCGCAGCGGCTTGATCCGGGGGAGCCGCTCGGCGACGGCCTCGATCAGTGTCGGGGCCTGCACCGCCTTGAGCCGCCGGGTTTCGCCCACTTGCGGATAGCGCGGGCCGAGATAGCGCACCACCAGCGTCGCGGCAACCGCGTCGTGACCCTCACGCCACACCGTCGCGCGGACCGGAACTACCTCACCGACCACAGCCTTTGCCGGATAGGCGCCGCCCGATACGACGGGCGCGACGTCATCGATCTCGACCCGACCGGGCACCGTCACTCCGTTTCCGATTCTTGAGTTGCTGCTCAGGCGTAAGGCTCTTTGCGCCCAATACCCACCGTAGTGTCGGACCACACCAGGGGGCAGGATGCGCTCGCCGTTCGGGAGGCGAACCCCGGTCGGCTGTCAGTAAGGTAAGGACACGTGAAAGCCCTCCGTAGGTTCACGGTCCGTGCTCACCTTCCGGAACGCCTGGGGGCGCTCGAACAGCTGTCGATCAACCTGCGGTGGTCGTGGGACACGCCGACGCAGGAGCTCTTCGAGGCGATCGATTCGGCGCTGTGGACGCAGTGCGGACAGGATCCGGTCGCGCTGCTGGGCGCGGTGAGCCCGGTGCGGCTGGACGAGCTGGCGCTCGACCGCGGCTTCCTGGACCGGCTCGACGCCCTGGCGGCCGATCTGAACGATTATCTGAATCGCCCGCTGTGGTACCAGCAGCAACAAAGCAACGGCATCGCCATGCCCAACGGCATCGCCTACTTCTCGATGGAGTTCGGCGTCGCCGAGGTGTTGCCGAACTACTCGGGCGGCTTGGGAATTTTGGCCGGCGATCATCTGAAGTCCGCATCGGATCTTGGATTACCGCTGATCGCGGTGGGCCTGTACTACCGCTCCGGCTACTTCCGTCAGTCGCTGACTGCTGACGGTTGGCAGCACGAAACCTATCCGGCGCTGGACCCGCAGGGGCTGCCGTTGCGGTTGCTCACCGATGGTGGCGGCGAGCCGGCGCTGATCGAGCTGGCGTTGCCGGAGTCCGGCCGGTTGCGTGCACGGATCTGGGTGGCGCAGGTCGGTCGGGTTCCGCTGCTGCTGCTGGATTCCGACGTTCCGGAGAACGAGCACGAGCTGCGTGGGGTCACCGATCGCCTCTACGGCGGCGATCAAGAACATCGCATGCAGCAGGAGATCCTGGCCGGCATCGGCGGGATACGCGCCATCCGGGCCTTCACCGCCATCGAGGGGCTGCCCGCGCCCGAGGTGTACCACATGAACGAAGGCCACGCCGGATTCCTCGGCACCGAGCGAATCCGCGAATTGGTCGATGCTGGTCTGGATTTCGATACCGCGCTGACGGTGGTTCGCTCCAGCACGGTGTTCACCACGCACACCCCGGTGCCCGCCGGCATCGACCGTTTTCCGATGGAGATGGTGCAGCAGTACTTCGACGACACCCTCGACGATGGCCGATTCGCGTTACTGCCCGGGGTGGCGACCGAGCGGATCCTCGCGCTGGGCGCCGAGGACGATCCGGAGAAGTTCAACATGGCCCATATGGGCCTGCGGCTGGCGCAGCGCGCCAATGGTGTTTCGCTGCTGCACGGTCGGGTCAGTCGAGCCATGTTCAACGAGTTGTGGCCGGGATTCGACCCCGACGAGGTGCCGATCGGCTCGATCACCAACGGTGTGCATGCCCGCACCTGGGCGGCGTCGCAATGGTTGGAGCTGGGTCGCGAACTGGCGGGGTCGGACTCCTCGTTCAGTGACCCCGGCGTGTGGCTGCGACTGCAGCAGGTCGACCCCGGTCATCTGTGGTGGATCCGCTCGCAACTGCGGGCGCTGCTGGTCGAGGATGTGCGGGCCCGGCTGCGTCGCTCGTGGCTCGAACGCGGTGCGCCCGATGCCGAATTGGGTTGGATCGCAACGGCGTTCGATCCAGAGGTGCTGACCATCGGGTTCGCCCGTCGGGTGCCGACCTACAAGCGGCTGACGTTGATGCTGCGCGACCCTGACCGGCTGGAACAGCTGCTGCTCGACGAACACCGGCCGATCCAGCTGATCGTCGCCGGCAAGTCGCACCCCGCCGACGACGGAGGCAAGGCGCTGATCCAGCAAGTCGTGCAGTTCGCCGACCGGCCCGAGGTGCGCCACCGCATCGCGTTCTTACCCGACTACGACATGTCGATGGCCCGGCTGTTGTATTGGGGCTGCGACGTCTGGTTGAACAACCCGCTGCGCCCGCTGGAGGCGTGCGGAACGTCGGGGATGAAGAGCGCGCTCAACGGCGGGCTGAACCTGTCCATCCTCGACGGGTGGTGGGACGAGTGGTACGACGGCGAGAACGGTTGGGCAATACCGTCGGCCTCCGGGGTGACCGACGAGGGTCGGCGCGACGACTTGGAGGCCGCGGGCCTCTACGACCTGTTGCAGCGGTCCGTGGCGCCGACCTTCTACGAGCGCGACGAGCACGGAGTACCAGGCCGGTGGATCGAAATGGTCCGCCACACCCTGCAGACGCTCGGCCCGAAAGTCCTGGCCTCCCGGATGGTGCGCGACTATGTCGAGCGCTATTACCTGCCGGCGGCCGAGTCGCTGCGCAGGACCGTGACGTTTGACGGCGACGGGCAGGCGGCGTTCGACCCGGCCCGCGAGCTGGCCGCCTACCGCCGGCAGGCCTACGAGGCGTGGCCGCAGATCCACATCACCGACGTCGACAGCACCGGGCTTCCCGACACTCCGGTGCTCGGGTCGAAGCTCACCCTGACCGCGACCGTAGAGCTTGCCGGGCTGCGGCCCGACGAGGTGACCGTCGAGGCGGTGGTCGGCAGGGTTGACACCGACGACGCGCTGGTCGATCCCGTCACCGTCGAGATGACCCATACCGGCTCAGCGGGCGGCGGCGGCGAGATCTTCTCCACGACAACGCCGCTGCCGGTTGCCGGCGCAGTCGGCTACACCGTGCGGGTGCTGCCGCATCACCCGATGCTGGCCTCCGACGCCGAGCTTGGCCTGGTCACACTCGCGCGCTGACGATGCGGGCCCGGTACGGCCCGTTGATGACGCGTCGGTGAGTTCGCCGCCGGTGCGGGTGCGGGGCTGGTGGGCCGCTGATCTGGCGATTTGCGGCTGCAACGGTGGTCTGATGCGCATGCAGAAGTCACCCAGAATGTTGCAAGAATCTTTTTAGGTGGTGATCAGATTCTGTTGTCAACGGGAAAGCCCCGGAACACCTACACAAAGGAAATCGAAAATGATCACCAACCGTTTCACCAAGTTCGCCGCCGCTTCCGTTGCTGCTGCTGCCATCGGGCTGGGCGCGCTGGCCACCGCTGCGACCGCGTCGGCCGAGACCTACCAGGGCGGCGTCATCGGCGGCCCCAACAATGGTCACGCCACGCTGCACTGGCAGGGCACCCACCCCGGTTCGGCCAACGTCCACTGGCACTAAACATCACCGGCTGGCGCCGGTGGCGGACCGCGAAGGCGACCGCCACCGGCGCAGTCGTCTGTCTGGCGGCCGATCTCTACGGAATCTTGAAGACGCGTGCGCCGAGCCGGCGCAGGGTCGGGGACCTGCCAAGAATCTTCCAAGACGTCCGGCTCAACCTTTCCCTTGACCGATAACAACGACCAATCCGCGCTAACACGGCATCTCAGACCCGGACAGGAGCCCGACATCTTCAGCAGAGAGAGGAAAGGACAGTGGCCGCACTCCATGGTGTCCGGCTGTTGGTTTTCCCGGGTGTGAAGCCATCGCGGGTCTTATCGTGTGCTGGACCCTGGACGCCGGGAGGCTGATATGGACGGCACGCCATTTGGGCGCTACCGCCTCATCGAATTATTGGGCCGTGGCGGCATGGGTGAGGTCTGGCGAGCCCACGATACCGACACCGACCGGATCGTGGCCATCAAAGTCCTGCCCGCGTATTTGTCTGAGAACGAAGAGTTTCAGCGGCGATTCCGTCGGGAAGCCCATGCGGCGGCCCGGTTGAGCGACCCGCACGTCATTCCTATCCATAATTACGGCGAAATCGACGGCCGCCTATACGTCGATATGCGGCTGATCGAAGGCCGCGACCTACAGGCCGTGCTCGCTGAGGGGCCGCTGGATCCCGCCCGTGCGGTGCGCATCATCGAACAGGTTGCGATGGCCTTGCATGCCGCCCACAAGGTCGGTCTGTTGCACCGCGACGTCAAGCCCTCCAACATCCTGCTCGATGGCAACGACTTCGCTTACCTGATTGATTTCGGGATCGCCCGCGTCATTGACGAAACACGCATGACGAAGTCCGGCAACACCATTGGCACCTTCCACTACATCGCACCCGAGCGGCTCGACAGCGAAATCGAAGAGGATGCCCGCGCCGACATCTACTCGTTGGCCTGCGTGCTGTATGAATGCCTGACCGGAGATGCCCCTTTTCCCGGTGACACGATGGCGCGCCTGATGTACGCACACGTGAACACCCCGCCGCCTCGACCCTCGACCAACCAACCGAATTTGCCCCCGCAGGTCGATGAGGTCATCGCCACCGGCATGGCCAAACACCCCGACCAACGGTATGCCACCACCGTCGAGTTGGCCAACGCCGCCCGCGACGCCATCACCGACCCCATTGCCCGGCCGACACCGAGTCCGGCGTTCCTCGCAGCGGTTGAGCCAGCAGGCAATCATGTCACCGCCGAGCCGACCCTCGCCGCCACCCAACTGGGCGGGCCCCCTGCCTCACAAACTCAGCTCGCTGACCAGCCGCGCCCGACGACCTCGCGGCTGCGGTGGTCACGCCAACACCGCCTGGGCCTGATCGCCGCCATTGTCGTGACAGTCGTAGTCCTAGCCGCTGGCTTTATCGGCTTTCAACTGCGACAACCACCCCGACCCGCACCCCAAAACCCAACCGCGCAGCCCGCGCCCCCGCCGCCGCCAACCTCTACGACACCGCCCCCGCCGCCGCCGGTAGGGGCCGACGTCCTGCAAGGGCTACTGCTGAGCCCCGAGCAAGCCGCTGCTGCTGCAACGAGTCCGACACCACTGACGGACGCATCCCCCCTTAACGAGCTGATCACCGCCACCTTCTCGGACCCGGCTTGCTCAGGCGTACTCACCTTCCGGGACACCCATACCTATGCCGGTACTGGGTGGACCGCCGTTCGTGGAGTTCAGCTGCACGACAAAGATGGGAGCGTCCAGACTCTACAGTTTTTGGTGTTGTTTCCTTCCGCGCATGATGCGCAGGCGTTCTTCGCTTCCTCCGCTCAGAAGTGGCAGGCCTGCTCCAACCAGCAGTTCACCGTCACCCAGTACAACAAGCCGACGGAATTTGCTGTGAGGTCAGTAACCAACACAAACGGCATGCTCATTGCCGCGCTCGACGTTGGCAAAAATAATGTTCCCTGCGAGCATGCATTGACGGTGGCCAACAACGTCGCCGTCGACGTCAGCGTATGCAAAAGCAACCCTCCGGTGGACAACCTCGCCGTTAGCATCGCCCATCAGATCGCCGCCAAAGTACCAACAACGTAGCGACGACGGGCCGCCATCCAACTCCTTGAGCGCTGGAAGCTTCTGTCTCAGAACAGACCTTGAGCTCAACGGGTCCGTCAGATTAACGGTGTAAGTGGCATCTTCGGTTAGTTGTTCTCGCTGGCCGGCATGCGGTCGGCGAAGGTGATCGCGAAGGCGTTCAGTGCTGGTTTCGTGCGCCGTGAGGCGCTGTGATT
>NZ_JBAPPI010000105.1:0-3598 GCF_049280035.1 Mycobacterium sp.
TTGATACCGCCGCAAGGTGTGCCCGACACCTACGGATTCAATGGGATCGACACCTCGCAGTGCACCGGCGACACGGTGGCGTTGGTGTACTCCGTCGGTATCGGCTTGCCCAGCGTGGTGAAATTCCGCTGGAACGGCAACGGGGTGGAGCTAATCGCCAACGGCATAGGCTAGCCGCGCCGGCCCGCATCGTCGCCCTCCATGTCGGTGCGTCGGCCTACAGTTGCTGCTGTGTTCATGGCAGGCGACAGCATCATCTACAGCGCGTCGGATCTCGCAGCCGCCGCTCGCTGTGAATACGCCCTGCTGCGCGATTTCGACGCGAGGCTTGGCTGGGCTCCCGGCATCGTCGTCGAGGACGACTTACTAGCGCGCACCGCTGCTCTGGGTGACCAGCACGAGCGACGCCGGCTCGAGCAGCTGCGCGAGGAATTCAGCGACGCGGTGGTCGTGATCGGCCGCCCCGCTTACACCGTCGCCGGTTTCACCGCCGCCGCCGAGGCGACGCAGCGGGCCATCGCGAACAACGCCGCGGTGGTGTACCAGGCCACGATGTTCGACGGCCGCTTCGTCGGGTTCGCCGATTTTCTGGTGCGTGATGGCCAGCAGTACCGCGTCTCCGACACCAAGCTGGCCCGCTCGGCGAAGGTCACCGCACTGCTTCAGATCGCGGCCTATGCCGATACCCTGAGCCGCTCCAGTATCCCGGTATCTCCCGAGGCCGAGTTGGTGCTCGGTAACGGCAAGGCGGTGCGCTACCGCATCGACGAGCTGATCCCGGTCTATCTGGAGCAGCGTGCGAGATTGCAGCGGCTGCTCGATGAGCACTATGCCGGCCGCACACCGGTGCGCTGGGACGACGAGCGGGTACACGCATGTTTCCGCTGCCCGGTCTGCGAGGAGCAGGTGCGCGCAACCGACGATCTGCTGCTGGTCGCGGGCTTGCGGATAACTCAGCGCGCCAAGCTGATCGACGCGGGAATCACCACGCTCGCCGAACTGGCCGACCACACCGGACCGGTCGCCGAGCTACCTGTCCGCACTCTGGAACGGCTGGTAGCGCAGGCGAAACTGCAAGTGCGCCAGCGTGATACCGGTGCACCGCAGTTTGAGGTGGCCGACCCGCAGCCGTTGGCATTGCTGCCCAATCCCGACGACGGGGATCTGTTCTTCGACTTCGAGGGTGACCCGCTCTGGACGGCCGACGGCACCGACTGGGGCCTGGAATATCTGTTCGGCGTCTTGGAAGGCGGACGGTCGCGGGCTTTCCATCCGCTGTGGGCCCATGACCGCCGCGATGAGCGCAAGGCATTGACCGACTTCCTCGCGCTGGTGGCCAAGCGACGCAGGCGCTTTCCAAACATGCACATCTACCACTACGCCTCCTATGAGAAGACAGCGCTGCTGCGCCTTGCCGGACGGTACGGGGTCGGCGAAGACGAGGTGGATGAGCTACTCCGCAGCGGCACGCTGGTTGACTTGTATCCGATCGTGCGCAAAAGCATTCGCGTCGGTAGCGAATCTGTCGGCCTCAAGGCGCTGGAGCCGCTGTACATGGGGGCGCAGCTGCGCTGCGGTGAGGTGACCACGGCCGCCGACTCGATCACCCAGTACGCGCGATACTGCCAGCTGCGCAGCAACGGCCAGTCCGACGAGGCCGCAACCGTGCTGAAGGAGATCGAGGACTACAACCTCTACGACTGCCAGTCCACCCGTACTCTGCGCGACTGGTTGCTGATACGGGCATTCGAATCCGGTATCACACCAGTTGGCGCTCAACCAGTTTCAGATGACGACAGCATTGAGCCGAGCGACGCGCTGGCGGTGACTCTCGCGGAGTTCACCGGTGATGCACCAGTCGGTGATCGCACACCTGAGCAGACGGCGGTCGCCCTGGTAGCCGCGGCGCGCGGGTACCATCGCCGCGAAGACAAACCTTTCTGGTGGGCGCATTTCGACCGTCTGAACTACCCTGTCGATGAATGGGCCGATGACACAGATGTTTTCCTCGTCAGCGGCGCCACCGTAGCCGCCGACTGGGAGAAGCCTCCGCGTGCGCACAAGCTGCAGCGACGAATAGAGCTAACCGGCGAGCTGGCGCGCGGCGCACTCAACCGCGAGGTCTTCGCGCTCTACGAGCCACCGGCCCCGTCCGGCTTGACCGACAACCCCGATCGACGGGCCGCCGGGCGCGCTGAAGTCATCGAAGCCGACGACCCGACCATACCGACCGTCGTCATCGTTAGGGAACGAACACCACAGGACGGCAACACTTTCCATCAACTCCCGTTCGCCCTCACTCCCGGTGCGCCAATCGGGACCAAGCCGCTGCGGGAAGCAATCCAATCGGCGGCGGCCGACGTCGCCGCCGGACTGCCGCAACTCCCCCACACCGCACTGCTCGATATTCTGTTGCGCCGTCCGCCTCGAACCCGCAGTGGCGCGGCGCTCCCGAGGACCGGCGAAGTCATCGATGACATCACTGCGGCCATTGCAAAGGCTGTGCTCGACTTGGACTCGTCGTATGTGGCGGTGCACGGACCGCCCGGAACCGGTAAGACGTACACCGGCGCGCAGGTCATCGCGGGGCTGGTCGCCGAGCACGGCTGGCGCATCGGTGTTGTCGCGCAATCCCATGCCGTGGTGGAGAATCTGCTCGACTGTGCGATCGATGCCGGCGTCGATCCGCTGCGCGTCGCAAAGAAGCGATACGACCGCGAAGATGTCCGCTGGCAACAGATCACCGAACAGGAGTACGCCGGATTCATCACCGGCACAGGAGGGTCCGGGGGATGCGTGATCGGCGGTACCGCATGGGACTTCGCCAACCCCACCCGCGTCCCGCCGCGCAGCCTCGATCTGCTCGTGATCGACGAGGCAGGCCAATTCTGTTTGGCCAACACGATCGCCGTGGCGTCCACTGCCGCGAATCTGCTGTTGCTGGGCGACCCGCAACAGCTACCTCAAGTCAGCCAAGGCACACATCCTGAGCCGGTTGACGGATCCGCGCTGGGCTGGCTTGTCGAAGATCACCGCACGCTGCCCGCCGAGCGGGGGTACTTCCTGGACCGCACGCACCGGATGCATCCGGCGGTGTGCGCACCGGTGTCGGCACTTGCGTACGAAGGCCGATTGCAGTCCTACGCTGAGATCACTGCCGAGCGCCGTCTCGACGGATATTTGCCCGGAGTCCACGTCATTGAAGTCCGCCACGAGGGCAACTCAACCGAGAGCCCGGAAGAAGCCGACGCGATCGTGACACAGATCAACACACTGGTCGGGTCGACCTGGACGGATGAGCACGGCAGCCGGCCCTTGACGGCCGCCGATGTGCTTGCGTTGGCGCCTTACAACGCGCAGGTGGTCCTGCTGCGCCAGCGGCTGGCGGCCGGTGGGCTCGGCGATGTCCGGGTCGGGACCGTCGACAAGTTCCAGGGCACCCAAGCGCCGGTGGTGTTCATTTCGATGACGGCCTCTTCGGTCGAGGACATTCCAAGAGGAATCCCGTTCCTGCTCAACCGAAACCGGTTGAACGTGGCGATCAGCCGGGCACAGTATGCGGCAGTGATCGTGCGCGCCGAGGCGTTGACCGATTACC
>NZ_JBAPPI010000106.1:0-6361 GCF_049280035.1 Mycobacterium sp.
GTCAACACCACCCAGGAGATGCGGATCAGCCATGAGGAGATCTTCGGTCCGATCGTCACCATCGCACCTTTTGACGGTGAAGCCGACGCTATCCGGCTGGCGAATGACTCCCGGTATGGCCTGAACGCCATGGTGTTCACCGAAAATGCGCGTCGCGCACACCGTGTGGCACGCGCTGTGCGGGCCGGCACCGTCTGGGTCAACTGCTACTCCGTTCGTGATCTGCGCGCACCGTTCGGCGGCTTCAAGGACAGCGGGATCGGCCGCGAAGGAGGCAAGCACAGTCGCGAATTCTTTACCGAAGCCAAGACGGTCGTGATGGAAATATAGGTCCCCGAGACATCAACAGAAAGTCCGCTACCAAGGAGTTCCCATGCCTACCGCTTCTGTCCGAACGATCGCCGGTATCGTCATCCCCGACACTCCGCTCGTACGCGAGGTCACCGAATTCATCCGTGAAGCCGAGGATGACCTGCTCTTCGATCACTCCCGGCGGGTGTTCTTGTTCGGTGCGCTGCAAGGCCGTCGTCGCGGGCTACGGCCCGACTTGGAGCTGCTCTACGTCGGGGCGATGTTCCACGATATCGGGCTCACTGAGCGGTATCGCTTGTCCCCCTTGCGCTTTGAGGTCGACGGCGCCAACGCCGCCCGCGACTTCCTGCTGCAGCGCGGCATCGACGACGCTGCCGCCCGAAAAGTGTGGCTGAGCATAGCGCTACACACCACCCCGGGCGTGCCCGGGTTCCTTGAGCCCGAGATCGCCTTGGTCACCGCCGGTGTCGACACTGACGTGTCGGGAATCGGGCGCGACGACCTGTCACCCGAGGCGATTCAGGCCGTGACCGCTGCGCATCCCCGGCCCGACTTCAAGCGCCGTATCTTGCGGGCCTTCACAGCCGGCAACAAACACCGGCCGCAGACCACATTCGGCAACGTCAACAGCGACGTGTTGGAACGGTTCGACGAATCATTCGTCCGTGAGGACTTCGTCGACATCATCCTCAACAACAATTGGCCCGAATAGGCGCTGCGGACCAACCAGACTGCACTGCAACACAAATCCACCCATGCTGGCCGACAAACATCACCGGCACCGATATCACGAGAGGAGATGTCATGACTACTACGATCCGCGCCAACCGTCGAGAAAGCGATCAGTTTCACGTATTTGACGCCCCGGCGAGCTTGTCGCAGGACCTGCAGAAGGTACTCGTTGACCTGATCGAACTGCACCTGCAAGGTAAGCAAGCCCACTGGAACGTTATCGGAACCAACTTCCGCGATCAGCATCTGCAGCTCGACAGCATTGTCGACATTGCCCGGGAAGCCAGCGATACCATCGCCGAACGTATGCGCGCGATTGACGCAGTCCCCGACGGGCGCTCAGACACAGTCGTCGCGACGACCACCGTCCCCGCAGTGCCGGCCGGTGAGCACAGCACCACTGAAACGGTGGAGCTCATCACCAACCGCATCTATGCGGTCGTCGACACCATCCGCACCGTCCATGACGGGGTCGACGCCGCCGATCCGTCCACTGCTCACTTGCTGCACACCATCATCCACGATCTCGAGAAGGGAGCGTGGTTGCTCAAGTCGGAAAACCGCAAGGCCTGAGAGTTTTCGTTCACCCGAGGGCCCGGGAATGGTCCCTGGTTCCTCGGTCCTGCCTCTTCATGAGGCGCCCAGTCAACCTATCCACTTCGCCGACAAACCATGAGATGGAAAGATAATGAGCACTATCCGACCCAAGCCGACCACCACCGATGCCGGCATTCCCGTCGAGAGCGACGAGCACTCTTTGACCATCGGTCCGGACGGGCCGATCCTGCTGCACGACCATTACCTCATCGAGCAGATGGCGACGTTCAATCGCGAGCGGGTGCCCGAGCGCCAGCCGCACGCCAAGGGTTCGGGGGCTTTTGGCCGCTTCGAGGTCACCAACGACGTGAGCGCGTTCACCAAGGCGGCGGTATTCCAACCGGGCACCACAACCGAGACGGTCATCCGATTCTCCACCGTGGCCGGCGAGCGCGGCAGCCCAGACACCTGGCGCGACCCGCGCGGCTTCGCGCTGAAGTTCTACACCAGCGAGGGCAACTACGACATTATCGGCAACAACACCCCGGTGTTCTTCCTGCGCGACCCGCTCAAGTTCGGCCATTTCATCCGCTCCCAAAAGCGCCGCGCCGACAGCAACCTGCGCGACCACGACATGCAGTGGGACTTCTGGACGCTCTCGCCCGAGACCGCGCACCAGGTCACCTGGCTGTTCGGTGATCGGGGCATCCCGCGCAGTTGGCGGCGCATGAACCTCTACAGCGGACATACCTTCATGTGGGTCAACGCCGCCGGCGAGAAGGTCTGGGTGCGCTATCACTTCATCACCGATCAGGGCATCGAAACCTTGACCCAGGCTGAGGCCGACGCGCTGGTGTCGATCGACACCGACTACCACACCCGCGACCTGTTTGAGGCGATCAAGCGCGGGGACTACCCGAGCTGGACGCTCAAGATGCAGATCATGCCGTTCAATGACGCCAAGACCTACCGGTTCAACCCGTTCGATTTGACCAAGGTGTGGCCACATGCCGATTACCCGCTGATCGAGCTGGGCCGGCTGACCTTGGATCGCAACCCCACCGATCAGCACAGCCAGATCGAGCAGGGCGCCTGGGAGCCCAGCAACCTGGTTCCCGGCATCGGAGCCAGCCCGGACAAGATGTTGTTAGGCCGGATGTTCGCCTACGCCGACGCGCACCGCTACCGGATCGGCCCGAACTACAACCAGCTGCCAGTCAACGCGCCCAAATCGCCCGTGCACAGCTACAGCACGGCCGGCCACATGCGCTATCAGCTCGCGCCCGACCCGGTCTACGCGCCCAACTCCAAGGGCGGACCCCAAGCCGACACCGAACGCTACGGTCAACCTGCGGGCTGGCACACGGACGGCGACATGGTGCGCACCGCCTACACCTTGCGCGCCGCCGACGACGACTGGGGCCAAGCCGGCACCCTGGTCCGCGACGTGATGAACGACGTCGAGCGAGAACGCCTGGTGGACAACGTCGCTGGCCACCTCCTTAACGGAGTCAGCGAACCGGTACTGCGACGCGCCTTCGACTACTGGCGCAGCGTCGACACCGACCTCGGCAACCGCATCGAGAAGAGCGTCCGGCAATGAGCGAAACCATCGTATGCCGACGGCCACCACAGCCTCGCTCTAACGTGGGCAGCGTTCCGCGCTGCGGCTTTCGCCCTCACTAGTCTGTCGGCATGGGCGTCACCGACACCGACCAGCAGCTCATCGATGTGCACGCCCACTTCCTCACCGACTCCTATGTGATCGCAGCGCGCGCCGCCGGCCACGTTCACCCCGACGGGTTGGCGGCCTGGCCGAGCTGGTCGGCGGAGGAGCATCTGCGGCTGATGGACCGCTGGGGCGTGGCAACCGCGATGCTGTCGATTTCCTCACCCGGTACCCACTTTGGCGATGATGCCGTCGCGCGCCGTCTCACCGGGGAAGTCAACGAAGCCGGCGCGGCAATCTCTCGGGCTAACCCCGAGCGGTTCGGTCACTTCGCCTCGCTGCCGCTACCCGACGTGCCTGGCGCGCTCGACGAGCTCGGCCACGCACTCGATGAACTCGACAGCGACGGGATCACCATCGAAACCAACAGCGCCGGCGTATATCTCGGCGACGACCGTTACGAACCACTTTATCGCGAACTGAATCGGCGCCGCGCTACGGTGTTCGTGCATCCCACCTCACCGCCGTGCGCCGAGGCGATCGCCCTCGGCCGGCCCCGGCCGATGCTGGAGTTCATTTTCGACACCACCCGTGCCGTCAGCGACCTTGTGTTCACCGGCACGCTGGTCCGCTACCCCGACATCGAATGGGTCTTCACCCACGGTGGGGGCGCACTACCGCTGCTCGCCGATCGGATGGAGCTCTTCCGCACTGTGTTTGCGGGCGAAGATGACCCGGACGGCGCAGTGCCCCGTCAGCTCAGTCGTTTGTGGTTCGACATCGCCGGCGCGCCATTTCCGCACCAAGTGCCCGCCGCTGTCGCGGCGTTCGGCACCGGGCGCCTGCTCTACGGCAGCGACTACTGCTGGACCCCGGCCCACGGAGTAGACGCCCAGCTGGCATCGATCGACCAAGCGCGTCAGCCTGCCAACGACAGCTGGCGGGCACTCACCACCCGCAACGCCACCCGGCTACTGCGTCCTGGCTAGGTCCAGCGCTGGCGTCCCCGGCTGGGCCCCTACGGATTCGGGTCAAGCCGAGGCGCCGTCTTGCCGGGTTAAATCTTGCGGTTCTCGGACTTGATCATCCAGGCGAGCTTCTCCAGCGAGTCGATGATCTCGTGGAGCAGATCGCTGGTGCTGGGGTCGACGGCGTCGACGTCGTCGTGCACGTCACGGATGGTGTCAACCGTTGCGTACGTCCGTGCGGTCACCAGATCGACGACATCGCCGGTGTTTAGCTCGTTGGCCGGGAACTGCGGCAGGCTCGTCGTCGCTGCGACCGTGTCGGACCGGCCGTCGGGAACGGCGTCGAGGGCACGCATCCGCTGGCACGGCGATCAGCGCACCACCCAACCCGGTCCAAACCATCGGGTCACTGCTGCCGGACCAGCTGAAGTGGAAGACCTTCATCTCAAGGCAGGCCAACAACCCGAAATATCTGCGCCACAGCGACGTCGTCGAGGCCGCGGTGGCGACCGATGACCGGGCGATCGACCTCGGCGCGCAGCGCACCGTCGTCAAGTATGCGTGAGCGACACGAACGGTGAGGGGTGCGTTAGTGTTCCCAACGGACCGCGGGCATGGATTCAGGCGAGGTGGTCCCGCTCAACGCCGGCCAGAACAAGGCCGGGACAGGTAAAAGTCAAGGAGTGGACGGTCTGCTGTGGACATTGAATTGAGCGCCGGCGAGTGGACTTTGGATACCACAGCGTCGTCAGTCGGCTTTCAGGCTAAGGCGGCCTTCGGCATGAAGGTGAATGGCCGTTTCGACCGGTACGAGTCGGCGATCACAGTCGGTCCCTCGGTGGCCGAATCCGCGATCTCGGCCGTCATATGGACCGACAGCGTCGATACCGGCATCAAGATGCGCGACGAGCACCTCCGGGCAGATAACGTGTTCGCGGCCGCACGGTTTCCTACCCTGGAGTTCCGCAGCACCGCCGTCATCGAAACGCCCACCGGGCTTGACGTCACCGGCACCCTGCGCGTCCGCGATATCAGTCAGTCGGTCAGCTTCCACGCGACACGGTCGACCACAGCGGGTCCACCCCGCTACAACGCCACGGTGGTCGTCTCACCCAAGGAGTACGGGATCACCCGATGGGGCACCACCAAGCCGGTCAAGGTTATCCTCGACGCCACCCTGAAGCGGGCCTGACTGGAGTCGGGTCTGTCAGGTCAGCGGTGGATCTGCTTGGCATGGTTAGTTATTCCTTGCTGGGGTGATCCGGCCTTCGAACGCGATGGCGAATGCACCCAGTATCGGATCAATCGCCTTCCAGGTGGCGATGTGATGATGGCGCGGCTCAGCCCAAGAACTCCGACTCCAGAACCAGGTCTTTGAGTAGCGTCTGATACTCGACGTGGGTTTCGTGCTCGATGGTCTGCCACCGCTTGCCTTGCTGTTCCTTCATGTAGGCGCGGTACTTGGGTGCGCCGGGGATGCCGACGTTGTCGGCGACCACGATCGTGCCCAAATGCAGCCAGCCCCGGTCGACTAGCCGCTGCAGGTCGTCCAGGTATACGTCCTTCCAGTGGTCGAGGAACACGAAATCCAAACAGCCCTCGGTGAATCCGTAGTCCTTGGCGAGAACCTCGAGCGTCGCCCCGTCGCCGACGGTGCCGTTAATGCAGGTGACGCGATCGGCGAGGCCGGCGTGCGCCCACACGCGACGGGCCACCGAGGCATTGGCACCAGACTTCTCGATCGAGAACACCTTGGCAGCCGGCGCCGCTCGGGCGATCCGCAGCCCGCTGTATCCGCAGTAGGCACCGAGTTCCATGGCGAGCTTCGGATTCGCGCGCTTGACGGCCGCGTCGAGCAGCTGACCCTTCTCGTCGCCAACGTTCATGAGGATCGACTTGTCGTAGGCAAAGCTGTCGATGGCGTCGATCGCGGCGTCGACATCGCCCGCCGGTGCGTTGGCAATGACGTACTCGACCGTCGCCTCCTCCCGGCCGTCACCCATCTGACCCGTCCGGATGACGTTCAGGCCGCCGAAAGCCCCGCGCAGGAACGAGTACCTCAAGAATGGAAACTTCTGTCGCAACGTCCTACTGAGACTCATTGCACCGAAACCTGATCTCCAGACGCAGACTTCGCCATTAG
>NZ_JBAPPI010000107.1:0-2980 GCF_049280035.1 Mycobacterium sp.
CTCCGGGACAGTGAAGATCTCACCCTGGTAGGAAAACCGCTCCCCAGACAACGCCAGTTGCAGGATGTCGAGGGTTTCGTTGAAGCGCTGTCTGCTCTCCTCCCGCGGCACGCCGACGGCGTCGAACTCGCCCTTGGACACGCCACGTCCGATACCGATCGTGGTGTATCGGCCGTTGGAGAGGATGTCGAGGTAAGCAATCTGGTGCGCGAGCCGCACCGGGTGCCACCACGGCGCCACCACGACAAAGGTGCCGAGGCTGACCCGCTTGGTTCGGCCGGCGAAATAGCTCAACGCCTGAATCGGGTTGGGCGTCATGCCATACGGGGTCCCGCAGTGCTCCGGCATCCAGATGCCATCGAATCCCAGCGGTTCGGCTAGATCGGCGATCGCGAGGGTGCCCTGCACGCACTCCCAGTCGGGGGTCGCCGGCGGGTGGCTGAAATCACCGGCCAGCACGCGGTCCCAGTCGTGGGAGTTGTGCGCTCCGAAACCAAGATTCACCTTCATCGTTGCTGACTCCTTCTAATCCTTCGGTAATTGCCGCGGCGCACCGGTGCCCATGTACTTGGCGAGGTTGCGGTGCAGGTTGGCGGTGCTGCGTTCCATGTATGGGTTGGGCTTGGTGCCCTTGAAGCCAAGCGATTTCATGCCTTGCTGTACTGCGGCCATGTTGGAGAAGTCCTGCGGGAAGACCGTGCGCCAATCGGGGTCGTCGGGCGCCATGTACACCCACTCGGTCTGCAGCTCCTGGCCTCCGGGGTAGAGCTCGTAACAGGACGCCTCGAAGATGCAGCTATTGGGGTCGTAGCCATTGGGCCGGGCGCTGTAGCAAAGCGCCGTCGTCAAGCCCTGCCCGATCTGGAAGTTCGGGAAGATCTGCCACGCGGTGCCGCTTTTGGCCAAATGGTCGGGATCGATGGTCGGCCAAATCACGCCGCGTGCAGCATCATCGCGCCGCGCCGTCGAGAGCCAATGGGCGAGTACCTCATCGGCCGGGGTGTTCTCCGGCAGTTCATCGACCAGCCGACGCGCCGCGTCCACGAGCGTCTTGGTTGTGGTGGCGTTGGTTTCCTCCAGCGTGTAGATCTGCATCTCCGCCGTCGAGGTCCGCGGGTCTCCGGACCCGAGCCGGATCTTCGACTTCGTCTCCTCGAGATCCTCGGGTGCGTCGTAACCGATGTTGCTGTGCTTCCCGTGCGCCTTGGCCCAGCCGCGGAACGTGCTGAACTTGTTAAACTGCGGGTGCGTGGTGGCGACGTGGTAGGTCTCGTTGAACGCCTCGATGGCCACCTTCCAATTGCACTGGAAATGCAGCCATTTTCGCCACTTGCATCGCATGTTCTGCAAGCCGAAGGGATCGAGCATGGTGGCGGCGGGCTCGAGGTAGTCACGCAACGGCTCACAGTCGGGATCCATATTGATCCAGACCCAGCCGCCCCAGGTGTCGACCTTGACCGGGGCCAGGTGGATGTTCTGCGGCGTCAGCACACCCTGCCAGTCCTGCTGCTCCGGGATGTGGATGCAGCCGCCGTCCAGGTCGTAGGTCCAGCCATGAAATCCGCACACAAACGACTTCCTGTGGCCGCAAGCGCTTTTGACGCCCTCCGGCACGTCGACCAGGCGTCGGCCGCGGTGAATGCACACGTTGTGGTGAGCCTTGAGGGTGTCCGGACCGATGCGCACCACCACGATGGAGTCGTCGAGAATGTCATAGGTCAAGAAGCTGCCGACCTTCGGCAAATCCTCCACCCGCCCGACTTGTTGCCACACCTTTCGCCACAGCCTGTCACGCTCTGCGCGGGCGTAGTCCTCGGACAGATAGGCCTCGACGCCGATTGTCACCGGTTCGGAAAGGTCTTCGGCTGCTTGGACTTCGGTGTCGCTCATCACGTCCTCCTAATCGCCGTTCGGAAGGAGTCGTCCTTGAGAAAAAGAGAGGTGTTGTCGGCGTCCAAATGTGTCCATTTGAGGTCCAGGCCGCCGTCGACCAGAAGCGTTTGGCCGGTGATGTAGCTGGACAGGTCCGACAACAGGAACAGGATCGCGCCGGCGATTTCCTCGGGACGGCCGCGGCGGCCCATCGCGATGGCACGGCGATCGCGCTCGGCGTCTTCGTCGACGTAGGTGCGCGAGGCGGGCGTCGCGGTAATCCCTGGCGCTACCGCGTTGACCCGAATCTCGTCGAAGGCCAGTTCTACGGCCATGGTGCGGGTCATCGCCGCGACCGCTGCCTTTGCCGTGCCGTAGGCGATGTGAAACGGCGCGGTGTTCATACCGCTGATCGAGGAAATCGAGACGATCGACCCGCGACGTTTGCGTGCTTTCAGTTCTCCGGCCATGGCCTGGCTCATGAAGAACGCGGTTTCCAGGTTTTGGGTGAATAGGTCGCGCCAGTCGCTGCGGGCCACCCGGGTCGACGGCATCCAGGTCGACGGCGCGGCCCCGCCGGCCACGTTGACCAGCCCGTGCAGGTCGCCGTCGGCCCGCACCGCCTGCTCCATCGCGGCGGCCACCCCGTCGTCGGTCGCGACGTCGGCGGCCACCGGGACGATCGACAACCCCTGCTCGAGGAGCGGGCCAATATGGTCGTCGAGATTTTCCTTGCCCCGGCTGACCGCGATCACCGTCGCGCCGGCCTCGGCGAGCAAGCGGGTGACGGTGGTGCCGATGCCGCCACCCGCGGCGCCGGCCACCACCACCACGCGGTGGTCAAGACTGAGCAGGTTATCGGGCACTATAGCTTTTGTCCGGACAACATAGGCAGATGCGCATAATTGAGAATATGATTCTCTGCAAATGGCCAGGCGTCAAGGGGTGCTGCTAAGGCCACCGCGAACTATTGTCTGGACCAGAGTTGGTTGCTAACGTCACCGGCTGAACCCACCGTGAGCCAATGGCGGAGCTGGTGTCTAGTGACTGGTCTCTTGTTTGTCGTCGGCGGAGTGCCGTTCGTGGTGGCGAATGTAGTGAGTGCCAG
>NZ_JBAPPI010000108.1:0-6762 GCF_049280035.1 Mycobacterium sp.
GTAAAGGCGGCCCATGGTCCGGGTGGCGCCGATCGTCTCGAAAAACAAGCCCATGCGGTCAACGAACTCGGCTTCGTCGAGAGACATCACGCTCCGTACGATACACAATGTTCAGTACAAACTGAACGTACTATACGTAGTCATGCAAAGAGTCCCGCTGGATGCCTCCGCTTGGCCAACGTCCAGACTGTTGGCCCGTGGACGGCGGCATCAGCGTCATCCGCTAGGACTAATTGCCCGGCTAGGACTACGCGTTCTTCAGGTTCTTGTCGAGGAATTCGAGCTGGTCGGCGACGACGCGCTCGAATGCGTCGTCGACGTAGATCTCGAAATGGCCCTCGGGATACAGCTTGATCTGGACACGCGGCGCCATCGCTGCGTAGCGACGGGTCGGCCCCGACGGTGCGACCGAGTCGGTTTCGCACACGCAGAACAGGATTGGACACGGGACCTTTGCCGCGAGCCGTCCCGGACGGTAGGTGATGAACTTGACACCGATGCGGGCGGCGACCTCGTTTCGCAACGTCGTGCCGCTGGGCACCAGCCTCATATAACCGGAGTACGCGTCGGGGGCGTGCATCAGCGCGACCTCGCCCGGCCTGCCTGCGGTCGGCACCATCACCGGGGGCCTGCCGAGCCGGGCGCCGATCAGATCGCGTAGCGCTAACGCGGTGATGCGTGCGCTGATCAACGGGTTCATCGCCCCCAGCGATGCGATGCTGTCGGTGAACGGGCATTGCGACACCACAGCCGCGATGCCGGGCAGCCGCGCTGCCGTCGCTATGACATGGCCACCGCCAAAAGACGTGCCCCACAGGCCAATCCGATTGGTATCGATACCTGTCAGCGTCCGAGCGTAGGCCACCGCAACCGTCCAATCCTGCAGTTGCATGCCGATATCGAGTAGTTGACGCGGCGCACCCTCGCTGTCGCCGAAGTTCCGGTAATCGAACACCAGACAGGCGTAACCGGCTGCACAAAAACGTTCGGCGTAGACGTCCAGCCGCATGGCGCGAACCGCCCCCAACCCGTGCGCCATCACCAGCAGCGGCGCCTTTACTTCTGAGCCGTCATCCGCCGGCCGATACAGCCACGCGCTTATTCGGTCGTGGCCCGAGTTGAACCAGACATCCTCACGTTGCATGCTCACGGCTCCCTATCCTGCATCACTCGCGGTGGCAATGTGGCGGTGTGGTACACCGTCGCCATGACTCCGAGCGTGCTGCAAGCCGTGTCATCGGTGGTCGGACCGAGTTACGTCAGCACCGACCCCGATGTGCTGGCCGGCCGCAGCGTCGACCACACCGGCCGCTATCGGGGGCAGGCAAGCGCCCTGGTGCGTCCGGGCACGGCGGACGAAGTTGCCGAGGTGCTGCGGCTGTGCCGGGACGCCGGGACGCACGTCACCATTCAGGGTGGTCGCACCTCCTTGGTGGCCGGCACCGTCCCCGAGCATGATGATGTGCTGTTGTCGACCGAACGGCTTTGCACCATAAGCGATGTCGACACTCTGGAACGCCGCGTGGAAGTCGGGGCGGGGGCTGCCTTGGCCGCGGTACAGCGCGCGGCGACGGCGGCCGGTCTGCTGTTCGGCGTGGACCTGGCGGCGCGCGACACCGCCACCGTCGGGGGGATGGCCTCGACCAACGCCGGCGGATTGCGCACCGTGCGTTACGGCAACATGGGCGAGCAGGTCGTCGGTCTGGACGTAGCTTTGCCCGACGGGTCGGTGCTGCGACGGCACTCCCGGGTGCGGGCCGACAACACCGGCTATGACCTGCCGGCGCTGTTCGTCGGCGCCGAAGGAACGCTGGGTGTGATCACCGCGCTCGATCTGCGGCTGCACCCGGATCCACCGCATCGAGTGACGGCCATCTGCGGCTTCGAGGACCTCGACGCGCTGGTCGACGCCGGGCGGCTGTTTCGCGACCTGGACGGCATCGCCGCCCTGGAACTGATCGACGGCCGAGTCGCCGCGCTGACCGACGAGCATCTGGGTGTGGCGGCGCCGGTCCGCGGTGACTGGTTGCTGTTGGTGGAACTGGCATCCGATCAGGACCCGACCGAGCGCCTAGCCGAAGCGCTGACGGGGGTGCGGACCTGCGGAGAGCCAGCGGTAGGCGTCGATCTGGTTGCGCAACAACGATTGTGGCGGGTGCGGGAATCGATAGCCGAGGTGCTCGGTGTCTACGGGCCGCCGGTGAAGTTCGACGCGTCGCTGCCGCTGGCGGCGGTCGCTGCGTTCGCTCGTGACGCGGACGCGCTGCTGCGCCACCATGCGCCCGACGCCATCGGTGTGCTGTTCGGGCACATCGCGGAGGGCAACCTGCATCTCAACGTGCTGCGATGCGGCGCAGAGCAGGAACGCGACATATACGCGGCGATGATGGACTTGATCGCTGCATGCGGCGGCAATGTCAGCTCCGAACACGGGGTCGGCAGCCGTAAGCGCAAGTACGTCGGCATGTCCCGCGAGGCCGCCGACATCGCGGCGATGCGGACGCTGAAGACGGCGCTCGACCCGACCGGCTATCTCAATGCCGCGGTGCTGTTCGACTAATCCGGTCCTGCTTTGATTCCCACCGCGTGGCGCAATTGGGCCAAGAACTGGTCGGCGTCGTCGCCGCGGATCATGTAGTGCGAAATCGCTACTCGGATCGCGGTGGCCGCTTTCACCGCGGCGTTGGGCCCGGGCATCAGCCGCTGCAGACCCTCCCGCATCTGGGGGATGACATGTGAGAACTGGCTGATCACGTGCTCGGGCTCGATGTCGACCATGCGCACGCCCGAGTAGGAATGCTGGTACTCGACGATGAACCGCAATGCGGCGTCCAGCTTGTCGGCTCCCTTGAGGCCGGCCGTCGCCTTGCTCAAACCGCTTTCGAAGGTATGTCGTTCGTAACGTGAGAACGCCGAAAGCAGCGCTTCCTTCGAGGCGAACCAGCGGTAGAGCGTCGGCCTCGACACTCCCGCCTGCGAAGCGACATCGGACAGGCTGAGCTTGCGCTTGCCGTTGCGACTGAGCACCTCGGCCGTGGCCGCGAGGATCCGCTGCTGCGTCGAGGTGTCGCCTTCGATAGTCGACGTCTGCTCCATACCCCAACTTTACAAAAATAGCCCGGAGTGTCACGCTGTTTTCGTGGCACTGGTAGCTGACCACCAAATCTTAGCTGGACCCCGGCGCATCGCGGCTGATCGGCGCTCGTCGTGAGCCAGCCCTGGGCCCCCAGGGCCCAGAAAGCAATCGTCATCACCGCAGCCTCATCGCCCGTCGCACTTGCGACTGCGGCGCGGTTGGCCGCCGGTGGGGATTTGGTGTTGATGGGAACCCGCCGGCCCGACATCTGCGAGCGGTTCGCAGCCGAACTTCGGTCCGATGGCGCGGCGGCCTTCGCCGCCTACCTGGACCTCGCCGATCCACCGTCGGTCGATCGGTTCGTCAAGTCCGCTGACTACCTGATCGGCGCCGTCGACGTGCTGGTCAGTGCCGCGGGTCTGGCCGACGGTTCGTGGGTTGGCGCACAACACTTTGCGGCACAAGTCATTCCGCCGATGATCGACAACCGATGTGGCGACGTGGTGCTGATCAGCCCGGCTCTGGTCGGTGGGTCCTCGGCGACGGCCGACCGGATGCTCGAGGCCTGGGTAGCCGGCCTGGATGCCGAGTTCGTCGGCACCGGCGTGCGAGCCTCGATCATCCGGGCGACCGGAACGCATGGTGGGCGGGTACCGCCGGACGACATTGCCTGCCTGATCGCCGCGGCGATCAGCTCGCCTGAGCAAATGCACCTGCGTGTGGTCGACGTCATCGCACCGGTGCCCGCGGCGTCGATCTCGGCGCTAACGGACTAAGGGCTTGGGCCTTGAAGGACGGGGCCGCACCAACACCGACTGCTGGATAGCGGCGACCGCTCCGGTCTCGTCGAACAGGGTGCCCACCGTCGTACCGATACCGTCTGGCCCGTAGTTGGTTTCCGCCCGGATGCCGATCCAGTCGCCGTCAGGAATCCGGTGCACATGGACGACGAGATCGTTGTTCAGGAACGTCCACTTGGTGATGTCCAGTTTGGAACCGATGCCGTTGGCACAGTCGGCGACCGCGAACAGCCGCTCCAACGGCGTCATCGTTTCACCGGTGACCAGGTTGACTGTCGGCTTGATCCAGGACTCGCCCGGACCATCGTTGAGCGGTTTGGTCAGCCACCGCCAGTCCAGACTGTGTACGTAGTTGCGGTCCCAATCCTTTTCGAGATTGCGGCTGCGGCCTTCGCTCACCGGACGCGGCAACGGTGCCGCCGCGTGCGCCAGGTCGGCGGTATCCAGCTGCTGCAGCCGCCATCCACTGGCCCGGGCCGCCGGCCGGGGCTGACCATCTGGGCCCAGCGCCAACATCTCGGCGCTGATCAGCTCGATCTGTTTGCCGGGGCGCTCGACTTGGGAGCGAATCCACAAGTCGCCTTCGGCCGGCACCGGCCCCAACAAATCGACGGCGACCCGGCTGAGCCGGGTGTCGTCGCGGGCAGCGCAGCGCTCGAGCGCCCGGACCAGAAGCGCCGACACCGGGGCGGCATGCTGCAGCGCCGCTGACCACGTGCTCCTCACCAAGTCTGTGGCACAGAACTTTTCGCCCAGCGGGTCGGCGCCTGGACTATCTACGAGCATCTCGTAGTAGGAATCGGTCATCGCTCACCTTTCAGGGCAGGCCGGCGCCAGGAGTATCCACGATCACCGCGTCGAGCCGGGAGAGCCGGGTACCTATCAACCGTTTGGGATAGGCGTCGGTACTCGACAGCATGAACAATGTCCGCCGCGCGGGCCCGCCGAGCGTGCACGCGATCGCGGCGCGGCCGCCGATGTCGATGCGATGGGTCACTTGTCCTTTGGGGCCGCCCTCTACGACGCGCTCGAACTGGTGCGCCAGCGTCATCGACGTCCACACGCCGCCATCGGCGTCGAGGCTGATGCCGTCGGGCGGACCGTCGAGACCGTCGGCGAAGACCCGTCGGTCGGCCAGGTCGCCGTCGTCGCCGATGCTGAACGCGGTCAGGCGCCGGCCGATCGACTCGGCGACGATCAAGGTCTGGTGGTCGGCCGTGATGGCCATTCCGTTGGGAAAGTCCAGATCTTGCGCTACCACCCGCACGCTGTCGTCGGGATCGACGCGCAAGATGACGCCGCCCTGAAAGGCTTGCGACCCGATGTAGGCGCGTCCGAGGTGGTCGACGACCATGTCGCCGAGGTCAGCAGGTGCGACATCGCTCGGATCGGCGATCGTGACGACGGTTTCGCCGTCGTAGCGCAGCAGCTGCCTTTTTTCGGTAGACACGATCAGCAGTGAGCCATCGAGCCGGAATCCCAGGCCCGACGGGGTGTGCCCGGGCAGCGACAACGTGGTCAGCGAGCCGCTCAGGTCGGCGGTGTGCACAGCCTCGCCCAGCATGTCGGAGAACCACAGCAGCCCCTCGAACCAGCGCGGGCCTTCACCGAAGCTGAAGCCGGCGGCCAGCGGCGTCAGCCCGTCAGTGTGATCAGTGGCCGCCGTCATCGAGCGCATCCAATTCTCGTGCGATCGCCGCATGGTAGGCGTCGATCTTGGCGGGGTTGACTTGCTGAAACAAGGCGTCGGGTAGCGGTGCGTGTTTGTAGGCCTCGATCGTCATCGTGCAGGTGAACAGGGTGATCTCCTCGCCCGGTCGGGTGAAGTGGTACTGGACCGTGATCCGGCCTTCCATGCCACATCCATAACTTCGGCCGCTTCGCGATCGCCAGGTGCCAGGTGAAGATTCGGTCGCCGTCGGAGCCGGACTCCTGCCGGGTGTCGCCGACCTTCAAGGGCAGTTCGTCGGGCAGGTTGATGATGTGCGCGCTGCCCGGATAGGTCATCGTCGGAGTTCGCCGGGTTCGTGACGAAGTCATAGATGATTTCGGGCGGTCGGGCGAAGGCGGTTTCCGAACTCGCGGTCACAATGCCCAACTGCGTTACCTCCTTGTGGCGCTGGATCCGACCAGGCAGCGGCCCGGCTGACTTTACAGATTATCGTATGAGTGTCACGCAGTAACTTTGCAGGGATATCGTCGGCGCTCAGCTAAGGAAAGCGGCAGATGCATTTCACCATCACCCACCCGATGCACCGCCACCCGTACAACCCGGAACTGGTCAGCGGCGACGGCATCGCCGCGGTTGCCGCCGCCGCGGAAGCCGCCGGATTCCACGGCTTCGGGTTCACCGACCACCCCGCGCCGACGCAGCGCTGGCTGGAAGCCGGAGGACACGATGCACTGGACCCGTTTGTGGCGATGGCTTTCGCCGCGGCCCGGACCACCACACTGCGACTGATCCCCAACATCGTGGTGCTGCCGTATCGAAACCCGTTCGTAGTGGCGAAGTCTGGTGCATCGTTGGATTTGCTTTCCGGCGGCCGATTCACGCTCGCGGTCGGAGTCGGTTATTTCAAACGGGAGTTCGCCGCCCTCGGCGTTGACTATGAACAACGGGCCGACCTGTTCGATGAGGCCCTCGACGTGATCCGGGCAATCTGGACCAGCGATGACGTCTCATTCGAGGGCAAGCACTTCACCGCGCACGGCATCACCGCCCACCCCCGACCGGTAAGCGACCCGTATCCGCCGATCTGGGTCGGCGGAAACACCGGGGCCGCGCGCCGGCGGGTGGCGCAAAAGGGCGACGGCTGGTGTCCGTTCCCGGCGCCGGCCGTGCTGGCCCAGACTGCTCGCACCGCGACCCTTGACTCGGTGCAAGGC
>NZ_JBAPPI010000109.1:0-14438 GCF_049280035.1 Mycobacterium sp.
GCCTTCCCTTCAAGGGGTGGATGCAACACATCTGATTTAGGAGTGTTGCTGTGCCTCTTCCGCCGTTGAGGTCTGTTGTCGGTCAGTTCTGGGGTCACATTGGTAATGGCTGCACTGCCGCGGAGGCGGGTGTGGCTGTCGGCGTGTCGGCTCGCACCGGCTGGAAATGGTTTGCTGATGTTGGCGGTGTGAAACCGCGGCTGTGTGAACCGAAGACCTCTGGCCCGTGTCCGAGGCTGACCTTCAAGGATCGGATCGAGATCGAGTTCGGCGTCCGGACAGACGAATCGTTGCACTCGATGGGCAACCGGCTGAGCCGGCCAGCATCGACGATCAAGCGCGAGATCGACAACAATGGAATCGGCAAAAGCTACGACGGGCGCAAGTCGGGCTATCGGCGCAAGCACGCATTCGGGGCTCGACAGAGTGGACGCAGCGCTGAGGTCCACTACGACGCGCTGATCGCTCAGGCCCGCTCCGATCAGCGGGCGCGCCGCCCCAAACCGGGCAAGCTGGCCACCAGCGAGCGGTTGCATGATGAGGTGCAGACGCGGTTGTCAGAGCAGCACAGTCCCAAGCAGATCGCCAAGCGGTTGCCGATGGATTTTCCCGACGATAGGGAGATGCGGGTGTCCCACGAAACCATCTACCAGTCGATTTATGTGCAGGGCAAAGGCAATCTGCGCCGCGAGCTGCACACCTGTCTGCGCACCGGGCGGGCGCTGCGCAAACCCCAACGGCGCCCCGGCGAGCGACGCGGGCGCATCCCGAACATGATCAACATCAGCCAGCGCCCACCCGAAGTCGAGGATCGGGCAGTGCCCGGGCATTGGGAGGGTGATCTGATCCTGGGCAGCGTCGCATCGGGCTCGGCGATCGGCACCCTGGTTGAACGCAGCACCCGATTCGTGATGCTGCTACATCTGCCCGACGACCACACGGCGATGGCCGTCCAAGAAACGATCGTAGCGAAAATGGCGAGCCTGCCAACGATCCTGCGACGGACCCTGACGTGGGACCAGGGCCCTGAGATGGCCAACCACATCGCAATCGCTGCCGCCGCCCAGTTGGACATCTACTTCTGTGATCCGCATTCACCCTGGCAGCGTGGGACTAATGAAAACACCAACGGACTGCTGCGCCAATACTTTGCTAAAGGCAAGGACTTATCGGTGTTCCCGGCCGACTATCTCGACTACGTGGCAACCAAACTCAACCGACGACCCCGTCAAACCCTGGGCTGGAAGACACCCGCCGAAGCACTCGACGAACTACTCTCAGACCCGTCCAAACCACCCGCTGTTGCATCCATCGCCTGAAATCGCCCGCGAAAAGCGTGCATCAACCCCACATTCGGCGCCTGCCCTAGGGCGCCGCGGTTAGCCAGTCGGCGAACCCCGACGGGTCGTGGCGGCCCAGCGCGCCGTGTTCGTAGAGACCCCAACCCTCCAGCGGATTGCCGTCGCCGTCGCGGCACACCGCGCGACCGACGTGGTCGATGACGCCGAAGCCGGATCGCGCGATGATCGCCGGGTCGGTCATGTCGTAGGTCAGCCGTTCGACGAACTTATCGCCCTTCCACATGCCGTGCAGCCAGTCCGAGTCGCCGCCGTAGCCGCCGCCGACGTGGATGGGAACGGGCAGCTTGGACTCCACCTCGAAGTGGACCGGTGTGCCGTCGGGGGCGGTCGCATCGATCGTCGCGCCGGTCGGGATGCGGGTGCCGGAGCGGTAGCGGATCTTGACCCGCGGCCAACCCAGCTGTTCGACACGACCGTCGCGCCAGACTCGGGTGCAATCGTTGAGCGAGCGGAATCCGTTGGGCTCCTCCTGGATGATCAGCACGACGGCGAAGTCGTCGAACGCCATCGGCATGTACAGCCACCACATGCCCTCGAACGGCGGGTCTGCGGGCCGGCCGGCCGGCTCAGGTTCGCCGATCGGCCGGATGCCCCAGGACCGGTCGCGGCTGCCGATCCAGGTGGCGGGGTCGACGGCGATCTCCTGCCCGTCGATGACGATCCGTCCGCTCCAGCTGCCGAGCTGAGCGAACCGCTGCGCGTTCAGCGTCACCCGGTTACCCGAGCGCAGAATGTACGGCTGCTCCTGGACGACGTCGAACAGGCCTTGCCAGGTGAGATCGGCTGCGATGCCTTCGGTTTCGTCGAGGATCAACCGAAGCTTGTGCAGCGGCTCGCTGACCTCGACCCGGTAGCCGTTGACGTTCTGGTTGAGCCGATCTTGGTCGATGGCATCCGAGAGGTGCACCGCGGTTTGGGTATCGCCGCGCCTGATCAGCACGAACGCATCCTTGACCCCGAGGTTGGGGTAATAGCCGATGCCGCTAATCACGAAGATGTTTCCGGTGCGGTCGTGGGCGTTGAAGTAGGAGCGATCGTAGAAGTTCCGGTCGGAGGAACCCGGCCACGCGATCGGCTGAGGGACCTGATGTACCGGAAACTCGTCGAGCGGTCCGAGCATTACTGATCCTCTCCGATTAGACGCTTCAGCAGTCCGGCGTGGTAGAAAAGCGATTCCACGTTTTCAGGTCTCTCGGTTTCCCCGAAGTGCACTCGCCGCGCACCGGTACGCATGAACACACAAGCCCACATCACCCCTGAGTAGACGTAGAACCAGTGCAGGTCAGCGACTTCGACGCCGGTGAGCCGCTGATAGGTGGCGCGAACGTCCTTTTCACGCATCACCTCCGGCAGACCCGGCAGTGTCGCCAGGCCGGCGAGCTCCTGAAAGACCATGTGCGCAAAGATCATCCATGCAACGTCTAGCTCGCGTGGACCTAGCGTCACCATCTCCCAGTCCAATACCGCCACCGGCCGAAAATCGCGATACAACACGTTGCCCACCCGGGCGTCGCCCCACAGCAGCACCGGCTCGCTGGCGGCCACCTGTTGCGGCCAGTTGTCGTCCAGCCACCCAAAAGTCCGCTCCAGCAGAGGTGATCGTCCGATATCGGGCACCGCGAAGTCGTACCAGGACCGCACCCAGTTGAAGTGCTTGCGCAGTGCGGTGTCGCCCGTTTGATCCTCAGCGAGAAAGCCAAATGTGGCTTCGGCGTTAGGGATTGAATGCAGTGATGCCAGCACCTCGACGGTGGCGTCCTGCAGCTCGCGCTGACGCTCGGGCGCCGCGTCGGCGAACCAGTTGCCACCGAAGGTGTAGGGCATGACGTCGGGCGGCACTTCGCCCTCGACGTAGTCCATCAGGAAGAAGGGTGTCCCTAAGACGTCGCCGGTCGGCTCGAGCCAGCGCACTTGCGGAACCGGAACCTCGGTCAGCTCGCCGACCATCCGTATCACGTCGAACTGGTGGTCAAGCCGATAGATCGGGAAGACCTGGACATCCTCGGCGGTAGGCGCCACCCGGGCCACCAGCTTCTGCGTTACCGGCTGGCCGTCCTGCTCCCAGCTGGCGGTCAAAATGATGGTCTCCGACGACATGCCGGTCGAGTCGATGCCGCTTTCCACGGTGATCTCGGGCGTAGCGTCGCCCGGGAGCACCGTCGACAACCACTGCGACATCACCGCGGGCAGCGCGGTGACGTCGCGGCTCGAGCGCTGAAGTCGGTCGACTTTGTCGAGCACAGGTTCATTGGCCACAGGTGCCTCCTTCATGAGGCAATTACGATACGGTAGGTAGCGTTATGAAAGCAGACCCACCCTCGGTTGACAAGGCCCCGGGTGCCGGACGGCCCCGTGATCCGCGTATCGACGCTGCCATATTGACGGCGACCGCGGATCTGCTTGTGCAAATCGGCTATTCGAACCTCACGTTGGCCGCGGTCGCCGAACGCGCCGGAACCACCAAGACGGCGTTGTACCGCCGGTGGTCGAGCAAGGCCGAATTGGTGCACGAGGCCGCGTTTCCGGTGGCGCCCACGGCGCTGGTGGCTCCGGCAGGCGACATGGCGGCTGATGTACGGGCGATGATCGCTGCCGCGCGGGATGTGTTCACCACCCCGGTGGTGTGCGCCGCGTTGCCCGGGCTGGTCGCCGACATGAGTGCTGACTCGGAGCTCAACGCCCGGGTGATGTCGCGTTTCGCGGATCTGTTCACGGCTGTGCGGGCGCGGCTGAGCGAGGGCGTCGATCGCGGCGAGGTGCATCCCGACATCGACCCGGACCGGCTGATCGAGTTGATCGGTGGAGCAACGTTGTTGCGGCTACTGCTGCGTCCGGACGAACAACTCGACGATGCCTGGGTGGATCAGACCACCGCCATCCTCGTTCACGGTGTCACCCGAGAGGTAGGGTCGGGCCGATGACCGGACGACTGGACGGCCGGGCCGCGATCGTCACCGGCGCCAGCCGTGGATTGGGCCGCGCTACCGCTCTGGCGCTGGCGGCTCAGGGCGCGGCGGTCGCGGTGATTGGGCGCACCGAAAGTGTCTGGGACGAACGGCTGCCCGGGACCATCGGCGAGACCGTCGCCGACATCGAGTCGGCCGGCGGACGCGCGGTCGCCATCCGGGCCGACCTGCTGGACCGCGACGATATCACGCGGCTCGTCGGTCAGGCCCGAGATACGTTGGGCCCCATCACGATTCTGGTCAACAATGCAGCGTTCACGGCGCCCGGTCGTCCGCCGCGGCCCGGTGACGACACGCGCGCCAGGCCGGCCAAAGCTTCGCCGGTCGCGGCCAAACCCGATTGGCCGCCGCTGCTCGGTACACCGCTGGGCGCCTACCGGCGGCACTTCGAGATCGCGGTGTTCGCGGCCTACGAGTTGATCCAGCTAGTCTGCCCCGACATGATCGCCGCGAAGAGCGGCTCGATCATCAACATCACCTCCGTCGCGTCGCGAATGCCGGGTGACGGGCCCTACCCGGACCGCAGCGGCGGTGTGCTGCCTGGCTACGGCGGATCCAAGGCTGCGCTGGAACACTTGACGTGGTGTGCGGCCTACGATCTGCAGGCCCATCACATCGCGGTCAACGCTCTGTCACCGTCGAAACCGATAATGACGCCAGGACTTTCGTACTACGCGCCTGGATTCGATGATGTGGCGCAGGCCGAGGATTTCGCGCACGCAGCAGTGGAGTTGGCGCTGGTGGATCCGGAGGTCGTCACCGGGCGAACGATCGGTCATCTGCAGGTGCTCGACGGCAGCTTCCGCTCGTTTCAGTCTTAGGCCGGCTTGGTCGCGGCGACCGCGTTGATGATCACCGCGTGCAGCCGGTGCCAGCGCGGGGAGGCGAACCCGGCACGCAGCAACAGACGGGTGGCGCGGCGCCTGGTGCGGGCTTTGCCGCGGCGGCTGGTGAGCATCGTCGGCATCAGCCACCAGGAGAATTGGTCGACGAGTACCAGCCGGCCACCGCCACGCAGCACCCGGGCGCATTCGCGCAGTCCCGCTTGCTGGTCAGACCAGTGATCGAATGACGTCGTGCTGACGATTAGGTCGAACGTCTCGTCGGGATAGCCGATCTGTTCGGCGACGCCGGCGGCGAACGTCAACCGGTCGTCTTGGGTAACGGCATTGGCAGTCTTGACCATCGCGGGCGCGGCGTCGATGCCAACAAGCTGTTCGGCGTCGGGGTAGCGGTCTGCCAGTACGCGCAGCAGATAACCGGTTCCACAGCCCAAATCGAGCACCCGGTTTGGTGCTGGGACGGCAGCCACAGCGAGGCTGGCGGTGCGCTCCGCGATCTCGTGATGGAGGCGACCCCGCCAGCCATGGTCGTAGCTCCCGGCCCGATCGTTGAACTCGGCGACGTCCCGATACGGCGGCACAGGCCTAGTGTGCCACCGGCCGGGGTTGTTCGGCGAGGCGTTTGATGTTGCGTAGTTGCCGGCGAGCCATGATCAGATCGCCGACCGATAGCCCGAGGGTGAGCCAACGGCTCATGGGCGTAACGATTTTCATCAGCAACCGTGTTGTCTGGCCTTCCGGTACCAGGACATAAGAGATGCAGGCGCCCATAATTTCACCGGTGAGCTGCTTGGGCGGCTCGACGGCGAGGATGCGCCCAAAGCGCCGCGTTGCGGCAGTGGTGAACGGCTCGCCGACCGCCGGCTCAGGCAAGCCCATCAACTGCTGTGGTGAGCGACGGCCGAGGTTGTCGATCCAGTCATAGGAGTACGGCGCGATCCTGATCTGGCCAACCCACGGCCACAACGCTTCTGGTGTGGCATGGACGGAAACTCCGCGCCATGCCTGCAGGGTCGGCACGTGGACGAAGTCGTCGCACGGGTAGCGCCGGGCGACCTCGTCGTCCGTCACGTTCCAACGATCGCCGATCATCGCATCCCACGTTAGCGGGTGGGCGGATCGGGGTCACCACGAAGGAGTTCGTCGGGGTGATGGACGTAGTTGATTTCGGGCGGACCGGTCCCATCAGTCCATCCCAGTCGCCCGCTGTCCGTGACCTGGGTGCGCTGTTCGCCTCGGCTTGCCATGGCATGGTCTGCGCCGCACGCGAAGAACAGTTTGTCCGCGTCGGTGTGGCCGCCGCGGGCCCAGTCCGGTGAATGGTGCACCTCGCAGCGATACCCCGATTCAAGACAATTGGGACGGGTGCAGCCCCGGTCGCGGGCGTGGCAGATCAGCCTTTGGTCGGCGCTGGCAACGCGTTTTTGACGCCCCAGGTACAGCGGCCGTTCAGTGTGGTCGTCGAACACCGCAAGATAATGAATTGTTTTGGCCGCCATGCCGATCAGATCCGGCATCGGAAGTCGGGAGCCACCACCGGTCGTCGCGGCCGCCGGCATCGGGATCGACGGATCAACGGCGGCTCGGGCGGCCCGGTCTAGGTCGTCCAATGATGTAGTCACCACCACGGTGACCGGGTGGCCGCGGTGCACACCGAGTCCACCGGAAGCGATCGCGGTTTCCAGGCCGAGTTTCAACGCGTCGTGGCACCGTTGAGCGGGCGTGCGATCATCCCGCGCCTCTGGGTCTCTACCTTTGCCCTCGGGAAGATGGCGACCAGGCCGCACCGCTGCTTCGATGGCCTCGAAGTAGGCACGGGCTTCGGGATCGAGCAAGCCGGACAGCGGGGACATGCCGTCAGGGCCCTGCGGGCCAAGGTGCAGGCCGCGGCGCCGTGCCCGATCTTCGTCGCTGAAAAGGCCATCGGGATTGAGGTAGTCCGCGATGCGTTGACCGATTTTGACCACGATGCCGGCATCGACCTTGGTCGCATGCTCGACCAGCTTGCGCTCGGCGATTGTCACGTGGGTGGGCGAGACGCGGGCGGGCAACACGTCGACTGCTCGGCATACCGCACGGATGTGGTCTTCGCCGATAGCGCCGGCCTCGACCGCGGCCGCCAACGCCGGCAACTCCGGCGGCAGCGCCGGGCCAGTCAACGACCGCCGCGGCTGAATGCGGGCTGCGAGTTTGAACCGACGAGTTATTTCGTTGGGCGTGATGCGCAGTCGTGCCCACAGTGCGGACCGCATCACTGCTATCGCCCCGGATTCGTCGGGCGGGTCGGCGATCTCCCCGAAGAATCGATACATCAGCCCGCGATTGGTCCGGTTCTGGGTTTCCAACTGCTCAGCGACGTTGACGCGAAACTTGTTGCCTAGCAGATCCGAAGACGTATCGCGCAACACGTGGTGGGCAGCGTCAATCGCATCGAGAGCGGCGTTGATCCGTTCCCGCGCCTGCTCGGTGCCGACTGCTGAACCCATACTTCGACGGTAAGAACGAGCCCGACAATTCCCCTCTGATCCCCCTCTGAGAAACCAAAAACGCCCGGCGTGTGGACCAAATGACGACTGTGGATAACTGGGGCTTCCATCGTCTGGGCCGCCGATGCTTCGATAGGCAGATGCGCGTTTATGTGGTGGATACCTTCACGCAGAACATGTTTCGGGGCAACCCAACCGGTGTCGTGCTAGTCGACCAGCCGGTCGATCCCGACCGGATGCAGGCTGTTGCCGCCGAATTCAATCTCCCCGCCACCGCTTTTGCGGACATCTCAAGCCCCGACGCCCAGCCGAAGAGCCTGCGCTGGTTCAGCCCGACCACCGAACTGGCGTTGTGTGGAAGCGGTACCTTGGCCGCGGCGCATATCCTCGGCGGTGATCAGACGTTCCAGACGCGTGGCGGGACATTGAACTGCACAGGCGGCTCCGACGGCGCAATTAGCATGCGGTTTCCCACGGATCCACCTCGCCCTGAGCCGCAGACGGCCGACTTGGTTGAAGGGCTCCCTGGTATTACGTTGTGCTCGGTATGGCGCGGACGCCACGATCTGTTGGTGGAGGCTGCATGCGCTGCCGAAGTCCGCGCACTAATTCCCAATCCCGCGGTACTGGCGAATATCGACGCGCGGGCGGTGATCGTCACCGCCGCCGGCGATCGTGAAGCCGACATCGTCAGCCGCGTCTTCGCTCCACGCGCTGGCATACTCGAAGACCCAGTAACTGGATCGGCACATTGCACCCTCGCCAGTTGGTGGTCGGAGCGGCTACCCGCGCCTGAGTTACTCGCCGAACAAGCCTCCCAACGTGGTGGGCTGCTGCGGATACGGTTAGAAGGCGATCACGTCGTCCTCATCGGCCATGCCGTCACAGTCTGCAGTGGGGTTTTGCACGTCTGACTCACACGCTGGCGCGTCCGACTGCCTGCAGAGCCTCGGCGACCGCGTCGGCGAGCGCGTCGATTTCGCCTGCGTCGAGACTTGAGACGGTGATCCGCATTCCCGGCGGCGTGCCGATCCTGAACCGTGTTCCCGGCGCCGCGGCCCAGCCCGCGCTGAGTAGCCGGGTGATCGCCACGGTTTCGTCCGGCACCGGAACCCATACGTTGAGGCCGGATCGGCCATGCGACGTCACACCGCGCTCGGTCAGCGCCTCCTGCAGCAGGGTGCGGTTGCGGGTGTAGACGGCTTCGGCCTTGTGCACCAGGCGTGTTGCCACCTTGTCGCGCCACAAGCTGACGACAAGGTCCTGCAGCAGGTAACTGACCCAACCCGGTCCCAGACGCAGCCGCCCGTGCACCCGCTCGACCGTGCGGTGGTCGCCGGCGAGCAGCGCCAGCCTCAGGTCTGGGCCGTATGCCTTGGATGCCGACCGCACGAATGCCCAGTGCCGTGTCGTACGGGCCAAGGTGTGCAGTCCTACGCCGGCGATACCCGCGCAGTGGTCGTCTTCGATGAGCAGAACGTCGGCATGGTCGGCCAACAGCTGACGCAGCTCGGCGGCACGCGCAGCGGAGACGGCGGCGCCGGTCGGGTTCTGGGCCCGGGTGGTCACCACGACGGCCCGAACGCCGCGGCGCAGCGCCCGTGCCACATCGCCGGCCAGCGGCCCGTCGTCGTCAACCCTGATTGGTTCGACCGAAAAACCCAGCGCGGCAAGCAGATCCAGAAGATTCGCCCACCCGGGATCCTCGACCGCTATCCGGTCGCCGGGCCGTAGGTGCGCAGTGAGGACCCGTTCGATGCCGTCCAGAGCCCCGGCGATTACCGCGAGGTGGTCGGCCGGAACGCCATCGGCGGTCAGCGACGCCCGGGCGTTTTCGGCCAACTCGGAGGAGACTGCCGGTTCCCCGTAGAGCAGCGGGGTCCGCCGCTGCGAACCGCCACGCAGAAGTTGTGCGGCGGCGATTGGCAGCAGGGCCGGATCAGGGTTGCCGGTGGAAAGGTCCCGCACCCCCTGCGGCACGGCGAACCCACGCAGCGAGCGTGGCGTGGTCGCCGGCCGGTCCCGGACTCGGGTGCCGCGTCGGCCCGCAGTCTCGACGGCACCGCGTTCCCGCAGCAGACGGTAAGCCGCGCCAACCGTGTTGGCGTTGACGCCGAGTTGCCTGGCCAGCTCCCTTATCGCAGGCAACTCGGCGCCGGGCGCCAATGCGCCCGCCGAGATGGCCTCTTCGATGTCGGTGGCAATCGCATCGGCGCCCGCGCCCCGAATGGTGTATTGTCCTAGCACACAGACCATTATGTACTAGTACAAAAGCGGAGGCAACCGTTGGCGACGGCGCAGGCGTACCCGCCCACCCCCCGGACCGTGCCTACCCGGTATCGCGAGCGCGCCAGCTACGACCGGGCGACCGTGCACGGCATTGTCGACGAGGCTCTGATCTGTCATGTCGGCTACCTCAATGCTGGTCGACCGGTCGTGTTGCCCACCACCCACGCGCGACTGGGCGAAATCTTGTACCTGCACGGATCCACCGGCAGCGGCCCGATGCTCGCGGCGGCGGGGTCTGCGGAAGGCCTGCCGGTCTGCGTCACCGTCACCCTGGTGGACGGCCTGGTGCTGGCCCGCGCGGCGTTGCACCATTCGCTGAAATACCGGTCGGTGGTCGTGGTGGGCAGCGCACGGCTGGTCCAAGAGCGGCGCGAGAAACTGCGCGCGTTAGCAGCCCTGCTCGATCACGTAGCGGCCGGCCGGTCCGCCGACAGCAGACCCCCGAACACCCGCGAACTCGCGGCCACCGCCGTACTTGCCCTCGACCTCGTCGAAGTCTCCGCCAAGGTGCGTGATGGGGGACCGGTCGATGACGAGCAGGACACCGCGCTGCCGCACTGGGCCGGGTTCGTGCCGCTGACCCTCACGGCAGGCACACCCCTGCCCGCCGACGACCTGGACCCGGCTGTTTCGCTGCCGCCCTACCTCACGCCCTATCGCCGGCCTTGATGCGTTCAATGCTTCGATAAGGCATGGCCGACGACACCGATGTCCCCCGAGTGGTAAGCGCGAGCCGCGAGATCGCCGCGAGCACCAACCAAATCTTCGAACTGATCGCGGATCCCTCACAGCAGCCGTTGTGGGACGGCAACGACAACCTCGCCGAAGCCGAACCAGGACAACGCGTCCGCAGCGTCGGAGACGTCTTCATCATGACCCTCACCCTCGGCAGCACCCGCGAGAACCACATCGTGGAATTCGAGGAGGGACGTCGCATCGCCTGGTTCCCATCGGAATCGGGTCGGCGACCGCCGGGCCATCTGTGGCGCTGGGAGCTCGAACCCATCGACGAAACCAGTACACGGGTGACCCATACGTACGACTGGTCCCGATTGACCGACAAGAATCGCCTACCTCGCGCCCGCCAAACGACGCCGGAGCGGCTTCGGGCATCCCTCGACCGGCTTGCCGAGATCGCCGAGCACAACAGCTAGCCGGTCGCGAATCGGCGCAAAGGCACCGATCGCTGGCAACGCGGGTGGACTACGTGCCAGGATGAGCAGACCGAATGCCGCGCCCGCGGCAGGCAACCGGTCGAGTGGTGTGCCAATGTTTGACAAGGCGACAGGCCGCGTGGTCGCCGTGATCGTGCTGCTGATCGTTATTGCTGCGTCGTTACGCGGCTACCTTCCCGGCGTCGAGCGTGCCGCGCGGAAAAGCCCACCGGATAGTGGCGCGTCGCTGGTCTATGTGATCGCCATGCTCAGCATGTCGGTAATTATTTTGGCTGTAGCGATCATCGTCCGGCTCCGCGAACCGCGTAAGGCGGCGCCCAGCGCCGGCGGGCTGCCGGAACGGTTTTCCGGCGGCCGGGGCCGACCGGCTTGGCAAGTGTTGGTGATCGGGGCCGGAGTGCTCGTTGCATGGCTGCTGACGGTTTGGCTGCTTTCGCAGTTCCTCGTGCTGCACACCGCCGGTCCGGCCCGGCCCGCACCCGGATCAAGCGCCCCCACGCCCGGCACTAACGCCCCCCCACAATCCAGGCCCCCGGACGTGGACGGAGATCGTGGCATGCCGCGCTACCTGATCGCGACTGCGGTGGCGGTGCTGGTGCTGGCCGTCGCGGGCGCAGTTGTCGCCGCGCGCCGGCGACGTGTCGGGGAGGCGCCCCTCGTCGCTGCCGAACCGACCCGCCCGGCCCCACCACCCATGGGCACCTCCGAGTCGCTGGTGCGGGCAGCCGAAGTCGGATTAGCCGAAATCGGGGACCGCAGCCGCGAACCGCGGGAGGCGATCATCGCTTGTTATGCGGCGATGGAACGCGAGCTGGCTCATGTTCCCGGGGCCGTGCCGCAGGACTTCGATACCCCCACCGAGGTGCTGGCCCGGGCCGTCGAAAACCACGCGCTGCATGTCGATAACGCCAGCGAGCTGGTGAACTTGTTCGAAGAGGCCCGGTTCAGTCCACATGTAATGAGCGAGGCGCATCGCACGAGCGCATTACGCGTGCTGCAGCTGGTTCTGGCTGAATTGCGGAACCTGGTATGAAAGGGCGGCGCGTGTGAAAAGGCAAATAGCCCTCGGCATTTCGATCATATTGTCCGCGGAGCTGGCTACGCTGTTGCTGCACGATCGTCGATTTGTGCTCTGGGCAGCCGGTGTCGCGGCGCTGTTCGCATTGGTCAGTGTGCGCCAGGTCCTCGGCCACGGTGTCGAATCGCCGCCCGTCGCAGCCCCGAACGCCCTTGAGGAATCGCTACGTAGTTGGCTATCCCGAACTGAAACGCTGATCCACCGCTCGGAATCCACCCGAGCCGATTGGGACCGACACCTGCGTCCGATGCTGGCCCGCCGGTTCGCGATTACCACCGGCCAAAGCCAGGCCAAAGACCCGGCAGCGTTCGATGCCAGCGGCCGAATGCTTTTCGGCCCGCAACTGTGGGCGTGGGTGAATCCCAACAACGTCGCGCAAACCGGGGCGCGCGAACCCGGGCCGGGCCGAGCGACGCTCGCGGAAATCCTGGAAAGGTTGGAGGCGGTATGACGATGCCGGCTGAGGTCACCACGGCCCGCGCGGTGGCCGTGCTCGACGAGATCGAGCGCGTCGTGGTGGGAAAGCGAGCCGCGCTCACCCTCATCCTCACCACGGTGCTCGCCCGCGGGCACGTACTCATCGAAGATTTGCCCGGCCTGGGCAAGACGCTGATCGCCCGGTCTTTCGCCGCAGCGCTCGGGCTGGATTTCACCCGCGTGCAGTTCACCCCCGACCTGCTGCCCGCGGACCTGCTCGGCTCGACGATTTACGACATGCAGTCGGGTCGCTTCGAGTTTCGTCCGGGGCCGATCTTCACCAACCTCCTGCTTGCCGACGAAATCAACCGGACGCCGCCAAAAACCCAGGCGGCTTTACTGGAGGCGATGGCCGAGCGCCAGGTGAGTATCGACGGCGTAACACACCCGCTGCCAAAGCCGTTCATTGTTTTGGCTACCGACAACCCGATCGAATACGAAGGCACCTACCCGTTGCCCGAGGCACAACTGGACCGGTTCGCGGTTCGGCTCGAACTGCGTTACCTCTCCGAGCGCGACGAGGCCTCGATGTTGCGTCGTCGGCTGGATCGCGGCTCGGCCGAGCCAACCGTCAGTCAAGTTGTCGACGCTCACGATCTACTGGCCATGCGCGAGTCGGTCGAACAGGTGAGTGTGCACGAGGACGTCTTGCATTACGTGGTCTCGCTGGCCGCTGCGACCCGTCACCACCCTCAAGTAGCGGTCGGCGCCAGCCCACGTGCGGAAATCGACCTGGTCCAGCTCGCCCGCGCCCGTGCCCTACTGCTTGGCCGCGATTACGTAATACCCGAAGACATCAAGGCGCTGGCCACCCCCGCTGTGGCGCATCGGATCACCTTGCGGCCGGAGATGTGGGTACGAAAGATTCAAGGCTCCGATATCGTCGAGGAGCTGCTACGGCGGCTACCGGTTCCCCGAACGGGCGGCGGTCCGGAGTAAGCGACGCAACGACGTGATCGAGACCAGGGAAGTCCATTTACACTGGCGCGCATCGACATTGACGCGTGCAATAGCGACCTGTGCCGCGCTTGCGCTAGCTGTCGCGTTGATCGGATCGCGCTGGCAGCTGATTGCGTTCGCGGCGCCGCTGCTTGGCGTGTTGTGTTCAATCAGCTGGCAGCGGCCACTGCCGAAGGTGAACGTGCATGCAGAACCGGATTCACAGCGGTGCTTTGAAACTGAGCAGGCGCAGCTCACCGTCTGGGCTACCACTGAAACCTATGGTGCTGCAGTAGGACTCACGGTGTCAGCAGTCGAGGGGATGCGACTAGAAGTTCTGGATCGAACGTCGCGTCAGCGGCAGACGGTGGCCACCACAGCCGAACGCTGGGGCCGTTATCCCATCCGGGCCACGGTCGAGGTCGTCGCGCATGGCGGGCTGCTGACCGGGACGGGCACCGTCGACGCAGCCGATGTGACGGTGTTTCCGATGACGCCGCCGCAACCGACGGCGCTCCCACCGACCGAGCTGCTCGATCGGCTCGGCACCCACCTGACCCGGCACATCGGCCGCGGCGTCGAGTACGCCGACATTCGCACCTATGTGCCCGGTGACCAGCTGCGCACCGTCAACTGGCCGGTGAGCGCCCGCCGCGGCCGCCTGCATGTGACGCAGCGGTTGACCGACCGGTCCGCCGATGTGGTGGTGCTCATCGACGGCTATCCGCAGCCGGCCGGCCCGGCAACGGCCTCCACCGAGCGGACGGTGCGCGGTGCCGCGCAGGTGGTGCAGACCGCGCTGCGCAACGGGGATCGGGCCGGCAT
>NZ_JBAPPI010000110.1:0-6177 GCF_049280035.1 Mycobacterium sp.
CGCCAACATCAGACGGGTCGGACGCGAACTGCCGCCTGGCTATGAGGTAACCGCGGTTTCGGGCGAGGCCGCGCCACCGGCGATCTGGGGTATTGGCGGGAATAGCGCATCAACCCCTGCGCGCTGCGCGGCGCTTGCCGACCCGGCCGGCGGTCACGGGCAATCCGCTCAAGGCATTTCGGGATCTGGCGCGGGCGGCATCGTGTACGCGGTGGTTGCGGCTGCGCCGAGCGGACCGGTTTCACTGGATCAGTCGCTGGTTACCCAGTGCCGGGCGTGGACCATGACCAGCGGGCGTGCCACCGCGCGCGTTCATCTGGTCGATGCTCCTCGCATCGACGGCGTCGAAACCCTCGGCATGGCTACCGATATCACCACGTCGGTTGAGGGCGGCAACCAAATCGGCTCCCGGGCAAACACGTTCACGGCTTATCTCGGCGATTACTACGCGTTCACCACGCTGATCAGTGACCCCGGCTCAGCGCAGTCGCCGCTGACGCCGCGGTTCGCCGCCGACCTGCTGGTGAAAGCGGTGTCGGCGTTACGTGTCTGAGGGCGGTGCATTAGATTGACGCGGATGATGCGGATAGTGGTCGCGATCGGAAGTGTCTGCTTGCTGGCGGCCTGCTCTCACGGATCTTCGGACAACGCCCCCTCCGCTGATATCACCAAGATTTCGCAGGTGGACTCGAGCTTCGGACCCGGATATAAGGTCAAGGACGTCCCGAAGACCGGAATTGATCCCAAGGTGCTTTCAACGCACAAGCTTCCGCCGGGGCTGACGTTCGACCCTCCCGATTGCTCGTCATTCGTGGTCGGCGAGGACATGCCACCGGGACTGCAGGGGAACATGGCCGCCGTTGCCGCCGAGGGTGGCGGCAACCGCTTCATTGCAATGGCAGTGCAGACGTCCGAGCCGCTGCCGTTCAACGAACCGGGACGGAACTGCAAGAAGGTGGCATTTCAGGGCGGCCAGATGCGCGGCCTGATCGAGGTCGTCGATGCGCCGCAAATCGAGGGGACCCGCACTTTGGGAGTGCACCGGGTCCTGCATACGGTGGTTAACGGAAAGCCGCGCAGCGGCGAGCTTTACAACTACTCCGCGCACTTCGGCGACTATCAGGTGATCATCACCGCCAACCCGCTGCTGCGACCCGACAAGCCCGCCACTCCCGTCGACACCAATCGGGCGCGCGACTTGCTGGTCAAATCGGTCGCCGCAGTCAGAAGCTGATTTCTAACGCACGTCTTTCGGCCGGAACTGGATACTGACCCGGGCGCCGGTAGCGGACGACGTTTTGGGAACCGAGTGCTCCCAGGTTCGCTGACAGGAACCGCCCATCACCAGCAGATCGCCATGAGCCTGTGGCAGCCGCAACGACGGCCCGCCGCCGCGGGGCCGCAGCGCGAAGGTGCGGGTGACGCCGAGGCTAACGATCGCCACCATGGTGTCCTGGGTGCTGCTGCGGCCGATGGTGTCGCCATGCCAGGCGACGCTGTCCGACCCGTCGCGGTACCAGCACAGCCCTACGGTGGTGAACGGCTCGCCCAACTCGCCGGCGTAAATGTCGTTGAGCCGGCGGCGGACCCGGCTCAGCCGCGGATGCGGCGGATCCTCGACGGCGAAGTCGTGAAAACTCACCAGCCGGGGCACGTCGAGTACGCGGTCATACATCTGACGGCGCTCCGCTCGCCACGGCACTGTCGCCAGCAGTTCGCTCAATAAGTCCTCGGCGCCGGTCAGCCAACCGGACCGGATATCGATCCAGGCTCCGTTGCCCAGCGGCCTGCGCTCGTTGCACTCGAACAACGATTCCTGTACCGCAATCGCCACGGCGCCGAGTCTATCGCACACTCGTTCGAACTTCGCGCGGCGACGATGCGGGCCGTGCAGCGGCCCGATGAGGAGCCGCGCCATTGAACTACAGCCGGACCGGCCCGGGGCCCTGGTTGGCAAGCACGTCGCCCGGATTGGACAAAGCGCAACTGCGCAGGCTCAGACAACCGCAGCCGATGCAGTCGGCGAGGTTGTCGCGCAACCGCTGCAGATGCAGGATCCGATCATCGAGGTCGGCCCGCCATCCGGCCGACAGCCTCGCCCAGTCCCGGGTGGTCGGAACCCGACCGCCGGGCAGCGTGGCCAGCGCTTCACGGACGCGCGCCAACGGGATGCCCAGTCGGTGCGACATTCTGATGAAGGCGACGCGGCGTAGCGTCTCGCGACTGTAGCGGCGCTGGTTGCCCGAGGTGCGCCTGCTGGTGATCAGCCCCTGCCGCTCGTAGAAGTGCAAAGCCGAGACCGCAACGCCGGCCCGAGCGGCCAGTTCGCCGGGAAGCAGTTCCTCGGTGTCCATAACCTAAACCATAGTCCCGGTTTTGCGCACTCCGCTGGGGCTGAATGTCTCGACGACGCAACGTCCCCGTCGACAAAGGGCGGTGCGCCTTATTTCGTAGCGGCACCGCCGATTTCGCCTCGCGGACTCGGCGCATGTCATCGGATTGGTTTCTGCAACCGATGTCAGCATCGGCATCACGCGCGGAAGCGGCTGAGCGTGCGGATCTTGTTCATCACGTCCAACGCGGCGACCTTGTAGGCCTCGGCGAACGTTGGGTAGTTGAACACCGTGTCCACCAGATACTCGAGCGTGCCGTCACAGCCCATCACCGCCTGCCCGATATGCACGAGTTCGGTGGCGTTGGTGCCGACGATGTGCACTCCCAGCAGCTTTAGGTCGTCGGGGGAGACCAGCAGTTTGAGCATGCCGTGGGAGGCGCCGGTGATTTGGCCGCGGGCCAGTTCTCGGTAGCGGGACACGCCGACCTCGTAGGCGATTGAGTCGTTGGTGAGCTCGACTTCGGTGGCGCCGACGTAGGACAGCTCCGGGATCGTGTAGACGCCGATCGGCTGCAGCTCGAGCATCCCGGCTGTCGGTTCGCCGAAGGCGTGGTTTGCGGCCAGCCGACCCTGCTCCATTGACGTGGCTGCTAGCGCCGGGAACCCGATCACGTCGCCGACGGCGTAGATGTGGTCGACCTTGGTGCGGAACTTGCCGTCGACGAAAATCCTTCCGCGGCTATCGCTCTCCAACCCGGCGTTAGCCAGGTCCAGATCGTCGGTCTGGCCCTGCCGACCAGCCGAATACATCACCGCCGCGGCGGGGATCTGCTTGCCGCTGGCCAGGGTGGTGACCGTGCCGGAGGCGCCGACGTCGACGGCGGTCACCTCCTCGCCGAACCGGAACGTGACGGCCAGCTCGCGCAGGTAAAACTGTAGGGCCTCGACGATCTCGGGATCACAGAAATCCAGCATGGTATGACGTTGTTCGACGACGGTCACCTTGGTGCCGAGGGCGGCGAACATTGACGCATACTCGATGCCGATCACGCCGGCGCCAACCACAACCAATGATGCCGGAACGAACTTCAGGTTGAGGATTCCGTCGGAGTCCAGCACGCGCTCTTCGTCGAACTCCACGCCCGGTGGTTGCGCCGGCTTGGTACCTGTGGCGATGACGATGTAGCGCCCGCTGACGGTGACCCGCTCGCCGCGGTGCTGGTCCTCGACCAGCACTGTGTGCTCGTCGATGAAGCAGCCGTCGCCGGTGTAGAGCTCGACGCGGTTGCGGATCAGCTGCGAGCGCACCACGTCCTGCTCTTTGTCAATGACGTGCTGGGTTCGGGCCAACAGGTCCGCGGGGGTGATGTTTTCTTTGACTCGGTAACTCGCGCCGTACAGTTCGCGCTGGGTTATGCCGGTCAGGTAGAGCACCGCCTCGCGCAGCGTCTTTGATGGGATCGTGCCGGTGTTGGTGGAGACGCCGCCGAGCGTCCGGTCGCGTTCGATGACCGCGACCGTTTTGCCGAGTTTGGCTGCGGCGATGGCCGCCTTCTGTCCGCCGGGGCCAGAACCGATGACGACAAGGTCGTACTCCCGCATGGATGGGTGCATGTGCGACTCCTCTACGGCGCCCGGAGATGTCTTACCTGTGGAGCTGGCGCCACAACGACCAAAGCGATTGCGGTGGCGAGGTTTCCAGAGTTGGTCATCGGGCGGGTGACCAGTCCCACACGGATAGGTCGTCGGGTGGGTAGTCGGCGCAGTGATCCGTTTCTTTGGCGGCGACGCCTTTGTTGTTGAAGAAGATCTTCGCCCAGTTGGGCCACGCCGCCGTCATGGGATCGGCAAAGTTGGTGACTACTTGTTCGGAATAGGCTCTGCGATCGGCAGGGTTGAGCGAATAGAAGTAGTGCGCACTGTCGATGGCGGCCTGTTGAACCTGGGGCGACTTGTTGTGCTTGTCGATCATGTAGCGCTCATAATAGATTGGCGTGAAATCACGTGCGGCGGCAAGGATCTGCTCGGCGGTGCAGGTGGTGGCGATCATCCGGCGGGGGATCGGGTAATCGTCGGTCGAGTCGGCCATCGCGGTGGCGGGCAACACCGTCGTCGCGATCGTGGCGGTAAGTACGGCGATCCCGGCCCGCAGAACAGAACGTGCTCGCGGCCGCCTCGGTCGGTACATGGGTATCTCCTAATCGGTCGATACGGAGGGTCGGCCTCGCGGCCTGGGCTGCAACATCATTGGTGGCGTGCGGCCGCCGAGGTCAGGATCGGCACCTGGTCGGGGCAGTAGGTGCCGATTGCGGCGGCGAGGAATTGGTAGCTTTGCGCGGTGCTGGTACCGCGCGGCAGGTTGACGAACGCGAAGCGGGCGGACTTGTCCGCAGTGGTGTCTAGGCCGTTGCGTAGTCGTTCACACGTGATCTTGCCCAGCCAGGCGTTGTAGTCGAGGGGACCGTAGATGCCTTGCCCGTGAAGCTGATTGGCGAAATCGGTATCCGGGTCGGCGTGCGTCGGGGCGGCCAGGGCGACCATGGCCGCCGCGACCATCACCAGGACTGTGACCTTCGCTAATCTCATTGCGGTCCTTGGTGACTCGTCGCATCCGCGAGGAGCGGCTGGGTCGTGGCCGTGTCGTCGGTCGGCTGCTGAATCCGGGGCAGGTTGCGGCACCCAGAGATACGCATAAGAGCACTCGCGACCCTGAGACGAGAGTCATCTCGGTTCACCGGGCACGCCCGGACATTGAGGTGTGTTCTCGGTGAGCTGTTTTGGGACTGCGCCTGGTGGGGGCGGGTGAAGTCGAGACCGGCGCATAAACCGCGGGCAGCACCAACGTGTCGATGACCTGTCGCACGAACTCGGCGTTGACGGTTTGTCCGCTGATCACCCGCATCAGGCCCATGGCGGTGAGTACGTCGGCGACCAGTGACCAGTCGCGATCACCCGATATCTCGCCGCGGGCAGCTGCTTGCTTGAGTATCGCCGTTATCCTCCGCCGACCTCGGTGGAGTATCAGGTCGTCGAGGGCTGTAGCGAGTTCGGGGTCGCGCGCGGCCTCCATTGCGACCCGTAGCACCAGGTCGTTGGAGATCAAGTCGTCGTCGTTGCGGGCCGCGCCTTCGACGAGAAGTTCGAAATCGCCCGTGAGGCTGCCGGTGTCGGGGGCTTCGTCGCTCATCAGGTCGGGCCGCCAGTACACGAGTGCGTCGGTGATCAACGCTGCTTTCGAGGCCCACCGGCGGTAGATCGCGGCTTTGCCGACACCGGCGCGTGCGGCGATGTCGTTCATGTTGGTGGCGTCGTAGCCGTACTCCGCCAGGGCGGCCAAGGCGGCGTTGAGGATCGCGGGATCGCGTGACCGGTCCAGGCGCCCGTCGGTGCGCTGGCGCAGTTTCGATTCCGTGTCTGTCATGTGTCCCGATCCGGGATGACAACGCTGTTTCCAGCTTGGAAGATCGGCAATTCACACCATCGCCGGCTGTAAAATCGGCGCGGTGTTCGCGTCGGATGCGGGCTCGGGACCGGCTCTCTCCACGATCTTGAAGGTGTTCAGTGGCCACCAGAACCAGCGTCCGAGTGCGGCGGCGATCGAGGGGGTCATGAAGGAGCGCACGATGAGCGTGTCGACCAGCAGACCGATGCCGATGGTCATGCCCAGCTGGCCGACCACACGCAAGTCGCTGACGATCATCGACATCATGGTGAACGCGAACACCAGGCCGGCGGCGGTGACGACGCGCCCGGTGGCGCCCATGCCGCGGATGATCCCCGTGTTGAGGCCGGCGTGGATCTCCTCCTTAAGCCGCGAGACCACGAGCAGGTTGTAGTCCGAA
>NZ_JBAPPI010000111.1:0-1801 GCF_049280035.1 Mycobacterium sp.
CCGTTATCCGGTGCGCTCTCGACTGGGGGTGAGCCAGGCACGACAGCAGCCGGGGGGACATCCCCGGGAGCTTGCGGTGCGGCGGGAGCTTGCGGTGCGGCGGGAGCTTGCGGTGCGGCGGGACCGGGGACCACAACCGCGGGCCTCGGCTGAGTCGAGCTGGTGGAGCTGACCAGGGTCATAGCCAGTGCGGCACCGGCGCCGACCGCGCCGATCACAACCGCGGCAACTACCGCACGCTTGGGCACGAACCACCGCTTGGCGGCCGGGGTACTCGGCTCAGGCGCGAAGTCCGCGTCACGCGCGAAGTCGGAACGCTCCGACAGGTACCCGTCAGGGGCTGCCGGGTCACCGAGCGGACTCGACGCCCATGCTGAGGCGATCGTGTAGTCCCGGGACGCGATTGTGTCGTTAGCCGGTCGCCTTGTGTACGTGGTCCTCGTGTAGGTGGTCCGGTCCGGGGACGCGTTTGTGTCCTCCGCCGATCGGTTGTAATCCTGGGCCGCGATTGTGTGGGCGGCCGGTCGCCTTATGTAGGTGGTCCGGTCCGGGTCGTGGGTAGAGCGCATGATCTGTTTCCTTACCTGTAGTCGCGGCCCGCGGTGGGCGGCTCTCGTCGGTAGGAGCAGCCACCCCTGGCCCGACGGACACTTTTTGACAACTTTTTTGGTGACCACCCAGGGCGGGTCGCCTGGCATTGGATCAGGCCAGGGGGCACGCACCACTCTTTGAGGTGTTGTGTGCACCCCAACACCGCGTCCCGGTGGCGGGGCTGTCTCAGGCTGTTCAAGGTGGCCATCCTTTGCGCGCGGATCTGATTGAGAGGCGTGAACGGGGGCTGAGGCCTAAGCTTTAAGCCACATCCTGACCCGATGTGCGTTTTGCTGGTGTCTGCGACAGGCCGCCCGCTCACGCTTCCGCCAGTAGTGTGCGCGCCCGACTGGTCTCGGCACATCCGTAGTTGTACCTATATTTGGCCCGAGATTTGCAACACCGCCACCAGCGGATGTGGCGGAGCGCAGGGAGTCCGAGACGGCCGGTGGACAGTCTGCTGGAGCGCGACGCCGTGCTGGCCGAGTTGGATCGGTCGGCGCGGCAGGCAGCGCGGGGCGATGGGTCGCTGGTGTTGCTGCGGGGGGAGGCCGGGGTCGGCAAGACCGCGGTGATCGCCCAATTCATCTCGCGGCTGGGACAGCGGCTCAGCGTTTTGCGGGGCTGGTGTGATCCGCTGGCCGCGCCGCGGCCGTTGGGTCCGCTCATCGATATGCTTGCCGGGCTGGACGGCGTGCGGGCAGCGCAGCTGCGAGCGGCGATCGATGCCGGTGACAGCGAAACGGTCTATGCCGGGCTTTTGGCGTTGTTCGGCGAGGGCGCCAAGTGGGTGTGGGTGATTGAGGATGCGCACTGGGCCGATGGAGCCACCCTGGATTTGTTGCGGTTTTTGGGCCGCCGAGTCAGCTCGCTGCCGCTGCTGCTGATCGTGTCCTATCGCGACGATGAAGTCGGGGAACAACACCCGCTGGCGGCGGCGCTCGGTGACCTGGCGACCTGCGCCGCAGTGACCCGGATCGCCCTCGATCCACTAAGCCGAGACGCGGTAGTGGTTCTGTGCGCCGGCAGCGGGATCAACGCCGACGAGTTGCATCGGCTCACCGACGGTAACCCGTTCTACGTCACCGAGGTGCTGGCGGCCGGTCAGGATGCGCTGCGCGGGGGCGCTTTGCCGCGCAGTGTGTCGGAGGCGGTCTGGGGCCGGCTGGCGCGGCTGTCGCCGCCGGCGCGTGACACCGCACACGCGGCG
>NZ_JBAPPI010000112.1:0-1784 GCF_049280035.1 Mycobacterium sp.
CACGGAGCATTCTTCGCAGTCGATAACTCATCGGCCCCATCGCCAAAACTCCAATGCCGATAAGCCATTAACGTCCTCGGTCGAACCACCAACTATGGCGCATTGAGAAAGCCTTCCAGATGTCCAAGCACGACCTACAGGCTCGCCCGATCTACCACCGCACCCGCGACTCCATCGAAGCCCACCTTACCGTGGTCTTCGCCGCCATGGCCGTATCGCACTAGATCGAGCACCAAACCGGTTGGAGCATCAAGAAATTCGTCCGCACCGCACGCCGCTACCGAACCGTGCAGATCCGCGCCGGCCGACAGGCCCTCACCGCCACCGACCCCCTAACCGACGATCTCGCCGAAGCCCCCGCCAAGATCAACAACCGCCATGTGCACTAATTTGGCCCAAGTCGGGTGTCACGCAGACTGAGCGCGAATCGTGGTAGGAGGCAATGCGTACTCGCGTAGCGACCGGATAACCGGAAACCGAGCTTGGCTACCGGGCGGGATCAATTAGAATTGCTAGCAATGATTCCGTTGAGTGGCGGGTCCGCCGACCGCGACGAGCCGAATATCACTTCGCAGGTGGCTTTCTGCACGATAAGACCTCATCAGCGGCATCCTGATGCCACTGATGAGTGCACTGAATCTCTGCGCCTCAAATTGCCTCACGGCAATCCGAAGGGAAGCCACTGGACCGGAAATGCCGCCCGAGCTGTCTCAGCTACCGCCCCCGTCTATCAATTGCGGGTTTTTTGTCCGAAAGACCGGACGAATTGGCGGCTGAACCTATCGTGCTGGCGGGTTGAATCGCTCGGAGGTCGGTGATGCCAGACCCGAGGAACTCGGTGCCTCTGGGAAGAATCCGCCGCACCATTCCATTGGCGGGATTCACTGCACGCGCCGCCGGCGGGCGGATGGTGGCCGCATTACGGGAAAAGACAGGTGACTCGGGTGCCGTCGCCCGCTTTCACGAGCGAACGGCAGAGCAGTACACGCAGCTACTCGGCCACTCAAAGGGCGTCTTGATGAAGGCGGGACAGCTGCTGTCCATGGTGAACCCTAGTTCCCTCGGCAGTGACGAGCTTGCCGCTTATCAGACCGCTCTCTCTCGACTGCAGGCTGATGCGCCGCCGATGGACCCCGCGCTGGCTAAAGAAGTACTGCGCGCCGACCTTGGTCAACCCGTCGAGAAACTATTCGCCGAGTTCACCGACCAACCGGTAGCGGCAGCTTCGATTGGGCAGGTGCATCGGGCCGTCCTGCACGACGGCCGCCAGGTTGCGGTCAAGATCCAATACCCCGGCGCAGCGGAGGCGATCCGCGCTGATCTGGCGAACACCGAAATGCTGGCCTCGTTTTTTCGATTCGCGAGCTCGGCGGCGCGCACCCCGATGCCCGACGCGCGAGAGGCTGCGCGGGAGATCGCCGAGCGCATCTCCGAGGAAATCGACTACCGGCACGAGGCCGCCAACATCACCAGATTCAACGAGCTCTACGACGGTCACCCATTCATCCAGGTACCAAAGGTAATTCACGAAGCGTCGGGCGACGCTGTGCTGACCATGACGTTCCTAGACGGAATGGACTGGCCCTCCGCACAACAGGCCGATCAGCATCTCAAAAACACCTGGGCCGAAGTAATTTACCGGTTTATTTCGGGGTCGTACCGGCACGGCAGCCTGTTCCACGCAGATCCGCATCCGGGGAACTACTGCTTCGGCACGGATGGCCGGGTCGGTTTCGTGGACTTCGGCTGCGTCAAAGTCCTTCCGGAACGCCAGCGTCGTTTAC
>NZ_JBAPPI010000113.1:0-16717 GCF_049280035.1 Mycobacterium sp.
TCTTCCGGATGGGCTACTACGCGTTGCTGTTTCCCGGGACCGCGCTGGCCAAGGATGCGGCCGGCGACAAATGGTCGCAAGGCGTGATCTACCTGTCCAACTTCAACCGCCCCTATGCGCTGTGGATGCCGGCGGTGTTGCTGGTGGGGCTGGGGTTGGTGGTCTTTGTCGGCCGCCGAAAAGGAATTCGATATACGCCAGCGCCCACGCGCGGGCCGCTGGCCCGGTCGGTGCAAAGCCCAACGGCCGTCGTGGTATTCATGCTCGTCAGTGGGATGCTGCAGGCGCTGTACTGGATTCGGCAGGGCGGGGATTTCATGCATGGCCGGGTGCTGCTGGCACCGCTGTTTTGTTTGCTCGCGCCGGTGGCGGTGGTTCCTGTGGTGGTTCCCGACGGAACCAGGTTGTCCCGGGAGGCCGGCTACTGGTTGGCCGGCGCGGTGAGTGCGCTGTGGATGGCGACCGCAGGCTGGTCGCTGTGGGCGGCCAATTCGCCCGGAATGGGCGATGACGCCACCCGGGTCACCTACTCGGGCATCGTGGACGAGCGCCGCTTCTACGCGCAGGCGACCGGTCACGCGCATCCGCTGACGGCCGCCGACTACCTCGATTACCCGCGGATGCGTGCGGTGCTGGTGGCGCTCAACAACACACCGCAGGGGGCTTTGCTGCTGCCATCAGGCAATTACGACCAGTGGGACCTGGTCCCGCCCATCGCGCCGGAATCACCGCCGAACACACCGCCTGGCCCGCCTCAAAAGGGGCCGTACACAGTGTTTTTCACCAACCTCGGCATGGTGGGCATGAATGTCGGGCTGGATATCCGGGTGATCGACCAGATCGGACTGGCCAACCCGGTGGCCGCTCACACCGCCCGGCTGCAGCACGGCCGGATCGGCCACGACAAGAACCTTTTCCCCGACTGGGTGATCGCCGACGGGCCCTGGGTGAAGTGGTATCCAGGCGTTCCGGGCTACCTGGACGCGCAGTGGGTCGCTCAGGCCGAGGCGGCCCTAAAGTGTCCGGCGACCCAGTCGATGCTGAATTCGGTGCGTGCTCCGATGGGTTTTCATCGGTTTGTGTCGAATTTCCTGCACTCGTATGAGTTCACCCAGTATCGAATCAACCGGGTTCCGCGCTACGAACTCATCAGGTGTGGCTTGGCCGTGCCCGAACCCGGCGGTGTCCCATACACCGGTCTGCCGGCCACCGGGCCCTGACCGGCCAGAGGTTTTCGGTCCCGCTCAGGGTTCGGCAGAGAATTTTGACGATCTTTTTACCACGGCGTGCCGCGACGGCTGCAGCCGCCGCCCCGACCGGCGCGCAGCAACCCGGGATATGTAGTCTTACCGGGGTTCGACCGCTCGTCGGCACATTCACAGCGTGGTGATCCGCAGCCGAGTTGAGCGGGCCTGGCCGCGGCGTGGGGCCTGGGACGGGACCCACGCCAAGGAGAAGGCACCCCCAAAGATGTGGTTGACTACACGGGCACAGCTGCCCAGTTGAGTATCAGGCTGGCGCATCTAGTCCGACCCACAGCTGTGGGCCCGACAAAGAATGAGGAAGCAACTAATGAGACTTGTTGACAGGTTTCGTGGCGCCGCAAAAAGGATGCCGCGCCGGCTCGTAATTGGAGCCGCCGCAGCGGCCCTGTTGCCGGGGCTGATCGGCATCGTGGGCCAGCCCGCGACCGCGGGAGCGTTCTCCCGGCCGGGTCTGCCAGTCGAGTACCTGCAGGTGCCGTCGGCGGCGATGGGCCGCGACATCAAGATCCAGTTCCAGAGCGGCGGGGCCAACTCGCCGGCCGTGTACCTGCTTGACGGCCTTCGCGCCCAGGACGACTTCAACGGCTGGGACATCAACACCCCCGCCTTCGAGTGGTACAACCAGTCCGGTTTGTCGATGGTGATGCCGGTGGGGGGGCAGTCCAGCTGGTACACCGACTGGTACAGCCCGGCTTGCGGTAAGGCCGGTTGCCAGACCTACAAGTGGGAGACCTTCCTGACCAGCGAGCTGCCGCAGTACTTGCAGGCCAACAAGCAGGTCAAGCCCACCGGCGGTGCCGCGGTCGGCCTGTCGATGGCCGGGGCGTCGGCGCTGAACCTGGCGAATTACCACCCCGACCAGTTCATCTATGTCGGCTCGATGTCCGGTCTGATGGATCCCTCCCAGGGCATGGGACCGTCGTTGATCGGGCTGGCGATGGGTGACGCCGGCGGCTATAAGACCAAGGACATGTGGGGCCCGAAGGAGGACCCGGCCTGGGCGCGCAACGACCCGCTGCTGAACGTCGGGAAGACAATCGCCAACAACACCCGCGTGTGGGTCTACTGCGGCAACGGCAAGCCGTCCGAACTCGGTGGCGACAACCTGCCGGCGAAGTTCCTCGAGGGCTTTGTGCGGACCAGCAACCTCAAGTTCCAGGACGCGTACAACGCCGGCGGCGGTCACAACGCGGTGTTCAACTTCCCGGACAGCGGTACGCACAGCTGGGAGTACTGGGGTGCACAGCTCAACGCCATGAAGCCGGACCTTCAGCGGGTGCTTGGCGCGACGCCGGGCGCCGGCCCGGCTGCTCCGGCCGCTACTGCGACCGGCCAGCACACCTAAGAGTTGCAATAGCAGGACTGACGGCGACGACCTTGCGGGTCGTCGCCGTTAGTCATTTCTGGCGTCCGGTTATCCGCGGTGTGGTTAGCTACGTTGCGGGACGGGGGCGATCTGCTGGGGTCTTTGGGTTGGTGGTCGAGAGACGAGTGAGGTCATTATGAGAGGTCTGTCGATGCTGCTACGGCTACTGTGCGCCGCCGTGCTGACGATCGGGATCGGAGGCTCTGTGAGCCTTGCCGCGGTCAACGGCGGCTCGGCCCGCGCCGCGGGCTACGAGACGCTGATGGTGCCGTCGGGGTCGATGGGCCGTGACATCCCGGTGGCCTTCTTGGCCGGTGGTCCGCACATGGTGGTTCTGCTGGACGCGTTCAATGCCGCCCCGGATGTCAGCAACTGGGTGACCGCGGGTAACGCGATGAACACGCTGGCCGGCAAGGGGATCTCGGTGGCGGCGCCAGCCGGCGGCGCGTTCAGCATGTACGCCAACTGGGAGCAGGACGGCAGCAAGCAGTGGGAGACGTTCCTGTCCACCGAGTTACCGGACTGGCTGGCCGCCAATAAGGGTCTGGCGCCCGGCGGCCACGCGGCGGTCGGGGCATCCCAAGGTGGATACGGGGCAATGGCCTTGGCCACCTTCCACCCGGACCGTTACGGCTACGCGGGCTCGCTGTCGGGGTTCATCTACCCGTCAAACACCACAACGAACGGCGCGATCCTGGCCGGTCTGCAGCAGTTCGGCGGCGTTGACGGCAACGGCATGTGGGGGGCTCCGCAGCTGGGTCGGTGGAAGTGGCACGACCCGTGGGTGCACGCCGCCTTGCTCGCGCAGAACAACTCCCGGATCTGGGTCTACAGCCCGACGAACATGGGCGGTGACGCCGGCGCCATGATCGGCCAAGCGGGCGAGGCGATGGGCAACAGCAGATTTTTCTACCAGCAGTACCGCAACGTCGGTGGGCACAACGGCCACTTCGACTTCCCCGGCGGCGGCAGCAACGACTGGGGCTCATGGAGCGGCCAGCTGGGCGCGATGTCCGGCGACATCGTCGGCGCCATCCGCTAGGTCGCCAATCCGCCTGCCCTCGCGCGGGTTCGGCGAACCGGCGCCGTGTCGCGAGCCGGTACCGTAAAAGAGTGCGGCAGCCGTTACGGCTGCCTGCTGTCGAATAAGCCGACTATGCCGACCGAACGACGCTGCTAGCAGGAGACCATGGCTGTTAAATCCCGGCGGAAGCGCCACCGCACCCTGGCTTTGATCGCGGCCGGCGCAATGGCGCTCGTCGTGGGGCTGGTCATCTACGGTGTGGTCACAGTCCTGCGGCAAAAGGAAACCCCGCCGAGCGCGGTGCCGCCCAGCATTGTGCCGCCGACCAGCAGCTCGGCCTTCCCGCACAAGCCGCGACCGGCCTTCCAAGACGCCAGCTGTCCCGACGTGCACCTGATCGCGGTTCCCGGCACCTGGGAATCGTCGCTGCAGGACAATCCGCTCAACCCGATCGACTTCCCGAAGGCGTTGTTGCTCAATGTCACTCGGCCGATTAGCCAGCAGTTCAACTCCAGCCGGGTCGAGACGTACACCGTTCCCTACACCGCGCAATTCCACAACCCGCTGAGCGGGGACACTCAGATGTCCTACAACGACAGCCGGGCCGAGGGCACCCGCGCCATGGTCAAGGCGATGACCGACATGAACGCCAAGTGCCCGTTGACCAGCTATGTGCTGGTCGGCTTCTCCCAAGGGGCGGTGATCGCCGGTGACATCGCCAGCGACGTAGGCAATGGTCGCGGACCGGTCGACGACGATCTGGTGCTCGGTGTGACGTTGATCGCTGACGGCCGCCGCCAGCAAGGGGTGGGCCAGGACATCGGACCCAATCCGCCGGGCGAGGGTGCCGAGATCACCCTGCAGGAGGTGCCGGTGTTATCTGGGCTCGGTTTGACGATGACCGGCGCGCGGCCGGGCGGTTTCGGTGCGCTCAACAGCAAGACCAACGAGATCTGCGGGACTGGCGACCTGATCTGCGCTGCTCCGGAGGAGGCGTTCAGCCTGGCCAACCTGCCCAAGACGCTGGATGTCCTGGCCGGCGGCGCTGGCCAGCCGGTTCACGCGTTGTATGCCACCACCCAGTTCTGGGGTTTGGATGGGCAGCCGGCCACCGAGTGGGCATTGAATTGGGCGCACGACGTGATCCAGAACGCGCCACATCCCAAACACGGGTAACAGTTCGGACAAGCGGTACCTTCAGATTTGGTCCGCGGCGCAGCACCCACTAACATTAAGAGATATTTAAGAACAGCTGTGTCGGCCTATCGCGTCGATGCGTCGCGGATTGCCGGACGTGCTTTGAGTACCATCTGTGAGGTTTGCCGTTCGCGACAGCCCTGCGCAGCCGAAACGTGCGGTGTCCGATGGGCCGACCCGCGTCGGACGTAACCGTCGATACAGCTCGCATAGCTGCGGCCCGACCTAGAACTGTTGCGACAGGAGAGAGTGGCATGGCGTACCACAACCCATTCATCGACAAGAACGGGCGGATCAGGTTTCCGGAGAATACCGACCTGGTTCAGCACGTCGAGAAGTGGGCGAAGGTGCGTGGAAACCAGCTGGCCTACCGGTTCCTGGACTTCTCCACCGAACGTGATGGTGTCGAGAGGGACATCTCATGGGCCGATTTCGGTGCCCGCAACCGTGCGGTGGGCGCGCGGCTGCAGCAGGTCACCGAGCCCGGTGACCGGGTCGCCATCCTGTGTCCGCAGAACCTGGACTACCTCTCCGCCTTCTTCGGCGTCTTGTACGCCGGCCGGATTGCGGTGCCACTCTTCGACCCGGCCGAGCCGGGTCACGTCGGCCGATTGCACGCGGTGCTCGACGACTGCGAGCCGTCGGCGATCCTGACCACCAGCGACTCCGCCGAAGGCGTTCGCAAGTTCATCCGCAGCCGGCCGGCCAAGGAGCGGCCGCGTGTCATCGCCGTCGACGCGGTGCCCGCAGAGGTCGGTTCCACCTGGCAGCACGTGCCGGCCGGGCACGACACCGTTGCCTATCTGCAGTACACCTCCGGCTCCACCCGCACCCCGACGGGCGTCCAGATCACGCACCTTAACCTGCCCACCAACGTGGTCCAGGTGATCCATGCGCTGGAGGGCGAGGACGGCGACCGTGGTGTGAGCTGGCTGCCGTTCTTCCATGACATGGGCCTGATCACCGCCTTATTGTCGACGGTGGTCGGCTACCGCTTCACCTTCATGACGCCCGCCGCCTTCGTGCGCCGGCCCGGCCGGTGGATCCGCGAGCTCGCGCGCAAGGACGGCGAGACCGGCGGGACCATCTCCGCCGCCCCGAATTTCGCCTTCGAACACGCTGCGCTGCGTGGCGTGCCCAAGGACGATGAGCCGCCGCTGGACCTGAGTAATGTCAAGTCGATCCTCAACGGCAGCGAGCCGGTGTCGGCGGCATCGATACGCAAGTTCAACGAGGCATTTGCGCCGTTTGGCTTCCGGGAGACGGCGATTAAGCCGTCCTACGGTCTGGCCGAGGCCACACTGTTCGTCTCGACTACCCCGATGGCGGCGGCGCCAAAGATCATCCACGTCGAGCGGGACGCGCTGAACAACCGGCGGTTCGTCGAGGTACCCGCCGACGCACCGGACGGCGTCGCGCAGGCCTCCGCCGGCAAGATCGGTATCGACCAGTGGACGACCATCGTCGACGCCGAGTCCGCCAGCGAACTGCCCGACGGGCAGATCGGTGAAATCTGGCTGCACGGCAAGAATATGGGTGCCGGTTACTGGAATCGCGAAGAAGAGACTTCCGAAGTCTTTAAAAACATCCTCAAGTCGCGCACCAACCCGTCGCACGCCGAGGGAGCCGCCGATGACGGGCTGTGGGTGCGCACCGGCGACTACGGCACCTACCACGACGGTGAGCTGTACATCACCGGCCGGGTCAAGGATCTCGTCATCATCGATGGCCGCAACCACTATCCGCAGGATCTGGAGTACTCGGCGCAGGAAGCCAGCCGCGCCTTGCGCACCGGTTATGTGGCCGCCTTCTCGGTGTCCCTCAACCAGCTGCCCCAAGAGGTGTTCGACAACCCGCACGCCGGCCTGAGATACGACCCCGACGACACCTCCGAGCAGCTGGTGATCGTCGGCGAGCGCGCCGCCGGCGCGCACAAGCTCGACTACCAGCCCATCGCCGACGACATCCGGACGGCCATCGCCGTCCGGCACGGTGTGACCGTTCGCGACGTCCTGCTGGTGCAGGCCGGATCAATACCGCGGACCTCCAGCGGCAAGATCGGCCGCCGCGCCTGCCGCACCGCCTACATCGACGGCAGCCTGCGCAGCGGCACCGCGGTCCCGAATGCCTTCCCCGACCAGGCTGACTGAGCCCCAACATGACTGACACAGAGATCGATTCCCAACCATCGGCCGCCGGCGACGATGCAGAGCGCAGCGATGAGGAGGAGCGGCGCATGAGCTCCGCCGGCGACGATGCAGAGCGCAGCGATGAGGAGGAGCGGCGCATGAGCACCGAAGCTACTGCTGGGCCCGACAGTAAACCCGCGCGCACCGACATGACCGTCGCCGAGGTGCGGCAGTGGCTGCGCAACTGGATCGGCACCGCCACCGGGCGGTCGCCCGACGTGATCGACGAGGTCACGCCGATGGTGGAACTGGGTCTGTCGTCGCGCGATGCGGTGGCGATGGCCGCCGACATCGAGGACCGCACTGGGGTCACGGTGTCGATCGCGGCCGCCTTCGAGCATCCGACCATCGAAGCGCTGGCCACCTGGATCGTCGAAGGCGACCCTTTCGAAGACGACGCGGCTGCCGACGACACCGACTGGACGCGCAGCGGGCCGATCGAGCGGGTCGACATCGCGGTGGTGGGCCTGGCCACCCGGTTGCCCGGTGGAATGGACACCGCCGAGGAGACCTGGCAGGCGCTGCTGGAGGGTCGCGACGCGATCACCGATTTGCCCGAGGGCCGTTGGTCGGAGTTCATGGAAGAGCCGCGGCTGGCCGCGCTCATCAAGAAGGCCCGCACCCGTGGCGGCTACCTGAAAGACATCAAGGGCTTCGATTCCGAGTTTTTCGCGCTGTCGAAAACCGAAGCCGACAACGTCGACCCGCAGCAGCGGATGGCGCTCGAGCTGACCTGGGAGGCGCTCGAGCACGCGCGCATCCCAGCGTCCAGCCTGCGCGGTGAATCCGTCGGCGTCTACGTCGGCACCTCCGTCATGGACTACAGCTACCTGGCGATGTCCGACCCCACCGTCGCTCACCCATATGCGATCACGGGGACCGCGAGTTCGATTGTCCCGAACCGGGTTTCGTACTTTTTCGACTTTCACGGACCCTCGGTTGCGGTCGACACCGCCTGCTCGAGCTCGCTGGTCGCGACCCACCAGGCGGTGCAGGCGCTGCGCAGCGGTGAGTGCGACGTGGCCGTCGCCGGTGGGGTCAATGCGCTGATCACCCCGGCGGTGACACTCGGTTTCGACGAGATCGGCCAGGTGCTCGCCCCCGACGGCCGGATCAAATCGTTCTCGTCCGACGCTGACGGCTACACCCGCTCCGAGGGCGGCGCCATGCTGCTGCTGAAGCGGGTCGACGACGCGCGCCGCGACGGCGACCAGATCCTGGCCGTAATCGCCGGCAGCGCGGTCAACCACGACGGCCGGTCCAACGGCCTGATCGCCCCCAACCCCGATGCACAGGCTGACGTGTTGCGCCGGGCCTACAAAGACGCCGGCATCAACCCGCGCACTGTCGACTACATCGAAGCGCACGGCACCGGCACGGTGCTCGGTGACCCGATCGAAGCCCAGGCGCTGGGCCGGGTGATCGGCCGCGGCCGCCCGGCCGACATGCCGGCCCTGCTCGGCGCGGTGAAAACCAATGTCGGACACATGGAGTCGGCGGCCGGTGCGGCGAGCCTGGTCAAAATGGTGCTGGCATTGCAGCACGACAAGCTGCCGCCGTCGATCAACTACGCCGGACCCAACCCGTACATCGACTTCGACGCGTCGCATCTGCGGGTCCTGGACACGGCGGCCGACTGGCCGCGCTACGGCGGCTATGCCGTTGCAGGCGTGTCGAGCTTCGGTTTCGGCGGCGCCAACGCGCACGTGGTGCTGCGTGAGACCTTGCCGCGCGACGTGGTCGAACGTGAACCCGAGGCAGCGCCGGAAATCGAGGCCAAGACCGAAGAACAGGCGCCGGCCTCCTACATCGGCGGGATGCGCTTCGACGAGTACGGCGAGTTCTTAGATGCTGGGGAGCACGCCCCCACGACGCCGGGCATCGAGGAAGAGCCCGAACTGCCCAGCATCACCGAGGAAGCGTTGCGGCTCAAAGAGGTTGCTCTCGAAGAGCTTGCGGCCGAGGAGATCCCGGCGCCGATCGTGCCGCTGGCGGTGTCGGCGTTCCTGACATCACGCAAAAAGCTCGCGGCTGCGGAGCTGGCCGACTGGATGGAAACGCCGGAAGGCCAGGCGTCGTCGTTGGAGTCGATTGGCCGCTCGCTATCGCGGCGTAACCACGGCCGTTCCCGCGCGGTGGTGCTGGCCTGCGACCACGACGAAGCGATCAAGGGACTGCGCGCGATCGCCGACGGCAAGCAGAAGCCGAACGTGTTCAGCACCGACGGGCCGGTGACCAACGGTCCGGTGTGGGCAATGGCCGGTTTCGGCGCACAGCACCGCAAGATGGGCAAGAGCCTGTACCTGCGTAACGAGGTCTTCGCGAAGTGGATCGAGAAGGTCGATGCGCTGATCCAGGACGAGCGGGGTTACTCGGTGCTCGAGCTGATCCTCGACGACTCGCATGATTACGGCATCGAGACCAGCAACGTCGTCATCTTCGCGATCCAGATCGCGCTGGGCGAATTGCTTAAGCATCACGGCGCCAAACCCGCTGCGGTAGTTGGTCAGTCGCTGGGCGAGCCCGCGTCGGCCTACTTCGCCGGCGGACTGTCGCTAGAGGACGCCACCCGGGTGATCTGCTCACGCTCGCATCTGATGGGCGAGGGCGAGGCGATGCTGTTCGGCGAGTACATCCGGTTGATGGCGCTCGTCGAGTATTCCGCCGACGAGCTGAAGACGGTGTTCGCCGACTTCCCCGACCTCGAAGTGTGCGTCTACGCCGCACCCAGTCAGACCGTGATCGGCGGGCCGCCCGAGCAGATCGACGCGATTGTCGCCCGCTGCGAGGCGGAGGGCCGCTTCTCCCGCAAACTTCAGACCAAGGGCGCCGGCCATACCTCGCAGATGGATCCGCTGCTCGGTGAGTTCTCCGCGGAGCTGCAGGGCATCCACCCGATGAGCCCGACGGCGGGCATCTTCTCCACGATCCACGAGGGCACCTACATCAAGCCCGGCGGTGAGCCGATCCACGATGTCGCGTACTGGATCAAGGGAATGCGGCATTCGGTGTACTTCACCCAGGGCGTCCGCAACGCCGTCGACGGCGGCTACACCACGTTCTTGGAGCTGGCACCAAACCCGGTCGCGCTGATGCAGATCGGCCTGACCACCGCTGCCGCGGGACTGCCGGACGCACAACTGATTGCGACGCTGGCCCGCAAGCAGGACGACGTCGACGCGATGACGTCGGCGATGGCGCAGTTGTTCGTCTACGGACATGACCTCGACGTCCGGACGCTCTTTACCCCCGCCGGACGGGCCCCAGGACCTGAAGATTTTGCCAACATCCCGCCGACCCGATTCCGCCGCAAGGAGCATTGGCTCAACGCGCACTTCTCCGGCGACGGGTCGGTGCTGATGCCCGGCACCCACGTGGCGATGCCGGATGGCCGGCACGTGTGGGAGTACGCGCCGCGCGAGGCGACTGACCTGGCCGCACTGGTGAAAGCCGCTGCGACACAAGTGCTTCCGGATGCCCAGATCGTTGCTTCCGAGCAACGGGCAGTGCCGGCCGAGAAAGCCCGCCTGGTCACGACGCTGACGCGGCATCCGGGCTGGGCCGCGGTTCAAATCCACGCGCGCATCGACGAATCCTTCACGCTGGTCTACGACGCGCTGGTGTCGCGGGCCGGCCAGGCCTCGGTGTTGTCGACGGCCGTTGGCGCCGGTGCGGCGATCGCGCAGACGGCCACCTCGGCACCGGTGGCCGAACCAGCAGCCGACGAGCCCGAAGCGGCCAGCGCTGTGACCGACAGCCTCACCGCACGTCAGATCGGCGGATTGGGGCGGTGGTCACCGGATTCCGGTGAGACGGTGGGCGACCGGCTGGCCGCCATCGTGTCGATGGCGATGGGTTACGAGCCCGAGGACCTGCCCTGGGAGGTGCCGCTGATCGAGCTGGGCCTGGACTCGATGATGGCCGTGCGGATCAAGAACCGCGTCGAGTACGACTTCGACCTGCCGCCGATTCAGCTGCAGGCGGTCCGCGACGCCAACCTCTATAACATCGAGGAACTCATCAAGTACGCGATCGAGCACCGCGACGAGGTGCAGGACCTATACGAACACCAGAAGACCCAGACGGCCGAAGAGATCGCCAAGGAGCAGGCCGCGCTGGTGTCCGGCGCAACCCCGGCCAGCGTCACTCCAGCCGCCGATCCGCCAGCGGAGCCGCAGACGCAAGCCCCGCCGCCGGTTTCCGACGCGCCGATCCCGCCGCCGCCGAGTAACCCTGCCGGCCCGGCTGCTGCCGCCGCGCAACCCAACCTGGCGGCCGCCGCGCAGGCGCTGAACCAACAGGCCGTCGCCGAGGCGCTCAATTCCGATGTGCCGCCACGTGATGCCGCCGAGCGGGTCGCGTTCGCCACCTGGGCGATCGTCACCGGCAAGTCGCCGGGTGGCATCTTCAACACGTTGCCGAAGCTCGACGACGGCGCAGCCACCAAACTGGCGCAGCGGCTTTCTGAGCGCGCCGAGGGGCCGATCACCGCGGACGACGTCAAAGCCGCCGAAAACATCGAGGCGCTGGCGACGACGGTGCGCGAATACCTGGAGGCCGGCCAGATCGACGGTTTCGTGCGGACGATCCGCGCCAGGCCCGAAGGCTCCACCAAGCCACCGGTTTTCGTGTTCCACGCGGCCGGCGGATCGACGGTGGTCTACGAGCCGTTGCTCAACCGGCTGCCGCCGGACACCCCGATGTACGGTTTCGAGCGCGTCGAGGGGACCATCGAAGAGCGTGCCGCGCAATACGTTCCCAAGCTGCGCGAGCTGCAAGGCAACGGGCCGTTCATCTTGGTCGGGTGGTCGCTGGGCGGGGTGCTGGCCTATGCCTGCGCGATCGGGCTGAAACAACAGGGCTGCGACGTCCCGTTTGTCGGGCTGATCGACGCGGTACGCGCCGGTGAGGAGATCCCGCAGACCAAGGAGGAGACTCGCAAACGTTGGGAGCGCTACGCCCGCTTCGCCGAGCGGACCTTCAACATCGAGATCCCCGAAATCCCTTACCAGCAGCTTGAAGAGCTCGACGACGAGGGACAGATCAAGTTCGTGCTGGAGGCCGTCAGACAGAGCGGTGTGCAGATCCCCGGCGGGATTATCGAGCATCAGCGCACGTCGTATCTGGACAACCGGGCCATCGACACCGTGCAGATCCAGCCCTACGACGGTCACGTCACGCTGTACATGGCCGACCGTTACCACGACGACGCGATCACGTTCGAGCCGCGCTACGCCACTCGTCAGCCCGACGGTGGCTGGGGCGATTACGTCTCGGAGCTGGAGGTCGTGGCGATCGGCGGTGAACACATCCAGGCCATCGACGAACCGATCATCGCCAAGGTCGGCGCGCACATGACCCAGGCGCTCAACAAGATTGACGCAGAGGAGAAAGCAGCCAAGTGACCACCAAGACCACCGCCGAGCTGCTGGCCGAACTCCACGAAAAGCTAGAGCTGGCGAAGGAACCCGGTGATCCGAAGGCAATCGCCCGGCGCGAGAAAAAGGGAATCCCGAGTGCCCGCGCCCGCATCAACGCGTTGGTCGACCCGGGCAGCTTCCTGGAGATCGGGGCATTGGCACGGACGCCGGGTGACCCGAACGCGCTCTACGGCGACGGGTGTATGACCGGACGCGCGACCATCAACGGCCGGCCGGTCGGGGTGTTCTCCCACGATCAGACGGTGTTCCAAGGCTCGGTTGGCGAGATGTTCGGCCGCAAGGTCGCGGCGCTGATGGAGTGGTGCGCGATGGTCGCCTGCCCGATCATCGGCATCAACGACTCCGCAGGCGCCCGCATCCAGGACGCGGTCACGTCGCTCGCCTGGTACGCCGAATTGGGCCGCCGTGGCGACCTGTTGAGTGGACTGGCGCCGCAGATCTCGCTCATCTTTGGCAAATGTGCTGGGGGAGCGGTCTATTCGCCGATCCAGACCGATCTCGTGGTCGCGGTGCGCGACCAGGGCTATATGTTCGTCACCGGCCCCGACGTCATCAAGGACGTTACCGGTGAGGACGTCACCCTCGACGAGCTCGGTGGCGCCGACGCCCAGGCGCGCTACGGCAACATCCACGAGGTGGTCGAGTCCGAGGCGGCGGCGTTCCAATACGTGCGCGATTTCTTATCGTTCTTGCCGCCGAACTGCTTCGACCCGGCGCCGCTGGTCAACCCCGGGCTGGAGCCGGAGGTTACCCCGACCGATCTGGAGCTCGACGCGATCGTGCCGGACTCGGACAACACGGCTTACGACATGCACGAGATCTTGCTGCGAATCTTCGACGACGGCGACTTCCTCGATGTCGCCGCTCAGGCCGGGCAGTCCATCATCACCGGGTTCGCCCGGGTCGATGGCCGACCGGTCGGTGTGGTGGCCAACCAGCCGATGCACCTGTCGGGCGCGATCGACAACGAGGCCTCCGACAAGGCGGCCCGGTTCGTCCGGTTCTGCGACGCGTTCTACGTGCCGCTGGTGTTCGTCGTCGACACCCCTGGCTTCTTGCCGGGAGTTGAGCAGGAAAAAGGCGGAATTATCAAGCGTGGCGGGCGATTCCTATATTCGGTCGTCGAGGCCGACGTGCCGAAGGTGACCATCACTGTCCGCAAGTCCTACGGTGGCGCCTACGCGGTCATGGGATCCAAGCAGCTGACCGCCGACCTCAACTTCGCCTGGCCCACCGCGCGCATCGCGGTGATCGGCGCCGACGGCGCTGCGCAGCTACTGATGAAGCGGTTCCCCGACCCGACCACCCCCGAGGCGCAGGCGATCAAGCGGGACTTCATAGAGGGCTACAACCTCAACATGGCCACGCCGTGGATCGCCGCCGAGCGCGGGTTCATCGACGCCGTCGTCGAACCGCACGACACCCGGCTGCTGCTACGCCGGTCGCTGCACTTGTTGCGGGACAAGCAGTTACACACACGAGTCCTGCGCAAACACGGTCTGCTCCCGATCTAGTAGCTAGACGGGCGCGACGAAGTCAGACGTGTAGAACTCGGTTGGAGCTTGTGAAAACTGGCCCGGGCGTTGAATAAACACCCATACGCCCGTCGTGCCCGGCCGAATGCTGTCCTGCACAGTGCTGGTCGCCTGCCCTGACCCATCGCTGTCGAGACCGCCGACGGCCACACCCGGACCCCCGGAAACGCATGGCGAATTCGATGCCCGAGGCGACTGGATCAGCTGGACGTCGTAGTGGGTGCCTGGCGAGCCGGCGTCCGCCAAATGTACTTCCGCGGATACCGTGCCACCCGTGGCGCGGATAACTGATGACGCGGTGGCATTGTTTTGTGCCGCCCCACCGCGAATTGGGCTGAAATCGCACGCCCGCATGATGCTTCTCAACGGGACCACGGCTCCGCCGTTGGCGCCCGCCGGAGCGGCGGATGCAGTTGCCGCCACAGCGGGATTCAACGCGGATGCCACCGCGAGAACTGCAGGAAACGCGCGGCGGGTCAGCTTGGAAATCGTTAGTGACATTTGTCTAATTATCCGCGGCCGATGACGGTCCGAGCATGTCCGAGACGTAGCTAACAGGAGCGGCACCATTGTGACGCGCAACACGGCGACTTAGCCGCCTCGTCGCCGGGCCACGGCTTGATTGCCCGGCTTCTCCTCGGGACGCTCCGCGTCCCGCCTTGTCGCCGGGCTACGGCTTGATCCGGATCTGGCCGGGCGACCACCACCCGCTGCGGGTGGCGGTGCCCAGCTCGAGCTGTGCCGGTTGAGCCGTCACGATCGTGTCGAACTTACGCAGGGAACCCCAGTCCCGGCCCCAGTCGCGGGATAGGTAGGTGGCCATCACGTGGGCTCGCAGCAGCACATCGGTGATGCCAAGCAGCCCGCCGTTGGTGCCGTCTTCCCAGGTGTCGGTGTCCATTTTCTTGGCGTTGTAATCCGGGGTGATGCGGAATTTGGGGATCTCGGTGACGCCGTTGGCGTGCAGCATCGGCTGCTGGCATGGGAAGGCCAGTCCCACCGCCCAGTCCATCAGGACCGGCTGCGACGAGCCGACGTACTCCTGCAACGAGCGCAGGTCAGGCACTCGCGGGGGAGTGACCGCCACCCAGTCTTCCGGCGTGAGCGACAAATCTTCGGCGACCACTCGGACCGCCGACGCGTCGGCCGGGATCTTGGCGCGTGGGAAGCGCAGGTTGCGCCACGCCTTGTATTGCTCGCCGTACAGATCGTCGGGCACCAGCCGCCCGCTTGGTATCAGCTCGCCGCCGGGTCCCGGCTTGCCGTATTCCAGCACCACGGTCTGTCCGTCGGTGTGGCCGTGCAGCACGCTGTTACCGGCAATCTTGCCCGCGGCGGTCACCACCACCAGTGGATGCCCGTCATCTGCCTGGGGCAGCTGGTACCAGGCCGACTTGAGGGTGCTCTGCTGCTGCGGACCGGTCGTGTAGCTGCCCGCCACCGGAACCCGCGCGGGGTCGAGGCCGTAGGGCAGTGGCACCGTCGAGCCGTTGATGCCGTGGGTTTTCGTCTTTGTCGGCGCGTCCCAGTCGTAGTCGGTGCCCGGTTGTTCCGGCGTCATCCGAAGCGCTTCGGCCACAATGTGTTCCGGGATCCCATTGGGCGTGAACCCAACCGGATTAACGCCGCCCAGTGGGCCTAGCGGACCGTAATCGCCCGACAGCGCCGGCATGAAACCGGCGTTGGTGTCCGGCTCGACCAGCACGTCGTCGGCCAGGCCGCAGCCACCGGTGAACGCCCGCAGGTTCGCCCAGCCGTTGGAGTAGGTCGGGTATTGGCGCACCACACCGATCGCCATCGACGCGACGAACACCAACACCATGAAGCCGGCGGCGATCGGCACCGGCGCCGCCGTCAGCGCACACGCAAATCGGCCTTCCCCGCGGCCGCGGGGCGCGAAGTGCAACCACGCCGCATAGATCGCGGTGATCGCGAACAGTATGAAAAATATTGTGCTGACTGTGATCCCGCCAATTTTCGGCATCGTGGTGTTGAACGGCACGCCGTAGCTGGACACATACCACCAACCATTGGTGGTAGCGAAGCACAGCGCCAGCACGAACATCAGCGCAGCCAGGAACGCCATCCGGTTACGCGACCAGCGCAGCACCGACGGCGAAACCAGCACCGTGGTCAGCGCGGCCATCGCCGCGCCCACCGCGGCGAACAGGCCGAAGTGGTGCACCCATTTGGTGGGGGTGAACATCAGGAAGAACATGGTACCGAAGATGACACCCATCAGCCGCCAGGCCGGTCCACGGGCTACGCCGCGAATTCGTTTGCGCCGCAACATGATAAATAGCGCAGTGAACAGACACAGCGCAGTGATCAAGAAGCCGAACCGGCGGGATAGCGAACCGTCGACGGTCGGCAGGATCAGGTAGTAGTAACGCAGGTTTTCGGTGTACCACGCCTGGCTGGGGCCGATCGCGGTGCGAATCCTGGTGGCCTCCAGAAACGTTGACAGAGTTTGGTCTGCGAAGACGACGGTGAGGATGACCGAACCCGCGGCCAGCATCGGGGCCACCAAGGGCCAGGTGCCGACCAGACGATGCCGGCGCACCAGGATTCGCAGGATCGGACGGCCACCGGCCACCAGGGCGGCCACCGCGATCAACCCGGTGGGCTGGACACCGAGGGTGAACGCCGCGGTGATGACAGCCAGCGCCGCCGGCGTCATCCGGCTGTACCGCATCGACC
>NZ_JBAPPI010000114.1:0-4200 GCF_049280035.1 Mycobacterium sp.
GCCGAGGTGATCGAGCAGCGCGACCACGTCGCGGGTCATGTCGACCAGTGTGTAGGGCACCGGGCTGCCGCGGCCCAGCAGATAACGCCAGACCCGGCGATAGACCGCGCCCTCGGCGCGCATCCCGTGCATCTTGGCCGACAGCCCGGTGTCGCGATGGTCGAACCGGATCACCCGATACCCTGCGTCGACGAGCTGAGCGCAGAAGCCGTCGGGCCACATCGGCAGCTGGGCGCCCAGCCCCATGATCAGCAGCACCGTTGGGTTGGCCGGGTCGCCGAGGTCTTCGTAGTACAGCTCGACGGTGCCCTGCTCGGTGTCGCGGCGGGCGAGGCCGCTACGAGTCAGCATGCTTCTTCTGGTTTTTGCTCGTTCTTCCAGGGCGTGACCCAACCCGCGATCTCCCAGCCCTCCAGGCCGGCCAGCAGCTCGTACATGGTGGCGCCGTCGATGCTCTCCCGGATGATGTCGGCGTGCCCGCTGTGGCGGGTCAGCTCGTTGATCACATGCAGGATCACCCATCGCACCGACCACGCCTCCAGGTTCTTCGGGAACCACGGAATGTCCTGCGGCACCGGCACCACGGCGTCCAGATCGGCGGTGTCCACCAGGTGCAGCGACTTGGCGTTCTCGGCCTCGAAGTCGCTGAGCAGCCCGGCCAGCGTCTCGTCTGGCCGCATTACGTGCTGGTCGGCAAAGTCCTTGGAGATCTCTTCGAACGGCCGGGTGTCACGCGCCGGGAGTTCCGGGGCGGCGGCGATCCGCGCCATCCAGCTGCGCTGCATAGCAGTGGCGTGCTTGACCAGTCCGCCGATCGACAATGCGCTGACCGTCGGCCGCGAGCGGGCCTGTTCGTCGGTGAGGCCGTAGGCCACCGCGAAGAACGCGCTCTGGTGATAGGCCAGGTATTCGCGCAGGGCACTGCGTTCGTCGGTCACGGGCGAGGCGAGAGCGGGCATCAGCGGGTCCTTCCGGTCGACTGTGCTCAAGCCTGTCAAAAAACGCCGCGCCGTGACGCCGCACGGCGCCTGCCCAGCGTCGTAGGGTGCGGGAATGCAGGTGATTTCGGCGGAGTCGACGGAGCTTTTCGTCGGGCCGCCGGACGCGCCGCTGCAGGTGGCGCGGGTGACCGTCAGCGGCGCCACCGAGCCGACGCTGGTCCGGGTCGACGGCGACGGCGTGAGCGGAGAAACGCTGGCGCGCATCGGGCACGACGTCGTTGAGGTGGCTGTCGCCGTCGAGCACCCGGTCGTCGGTCAGCGCCGCGCCGCGCAGGTGCACGTCGATGGTGCCGCGACACCGTTCGCGTTCACCGTGGCCGAGCCCGGGTGGACGATGTTCATGATCAGCCACTTCCACTACGACCCGGTGTGGTGGAACACCCAGGGCGCCTACACCAGCCTGTGGCGGCAGGACCCGCCGGGCAGGTGTCGCAACGGCTTCGAGCTGGTGCACGCGCACCTGGAGATGGGTCGGCGTGAACCCGAGTACAAATTCGTGCTCGCCGAAGTCGACTATCTCAAGCCGTACTGGGACACCTATCCCGAGGACCGCGCCGACCTGCGCCGGCTGATCGCCGAGGGCCGGGTGGAGATCATGGGCGGCACCTACAACGAGCCGAACACCAACCTCACCAGCCCCGAGACAACGATCCGAAACCTGGTGCACGGCATGGGTTTTCAACGCGAAGTGCTCGGCGGCAACCCGGCCACCGCCTGGCAGCTCGACGTATTCGGCCACGATCCGCAGTTTCCGGGCATGGCCGCCGACGCGGGGCTGACATCGAGTTCGTGGGCCCGTGGACCGCACCACCAGTGGGGCCCGATGCACAGCGACGGTGGCGTGGCGGGCATGCAGTTCTGCAGCGAGTTCGAGTGGATCGCTCCGTCCGGGCGCGGTCTGCTCACCCACTACATGCCCGCGCATTACGGGGCCGGCTGGGGGATGGACGACGCCGCGTCGCTGGCGGAGGCCGAACAGTCGACTTACCGGCTGTTCGAGGAACTGCGCAAGGTCGCGCTGACCCGCAACGTGCTGCTGCCGGTCGGCACCGACTACACCCCGCCGAACAAGTGGGTCACCGACATTCACCGGGACTGGGGTTCGCGCTACACCTGGCCGCGGTTCGTCTGCGCGCTGCCCAGTGAGTTCTTCGCCGCGGTGCGAGCCGAACTGGACGCCCGTGCGCTGGTGCCGTCGCCGCAAACCCGGGACATGAACCCGATCTACACCGGCAAGGACGTGTCGTTCATCGACACCAAACAAGCCAACCGGTCCGCCGAGAACGCCGTCTTGGACGCCGAGAAGTTCGCGGTGTTCGCGGGGCTGCTGGCCGGCGCCGACTACCCGCAGGCCGCGCTGGCCAAGGCGTGGGTGCAGCTGGTCTACGGCGCGCACCACGACGCCATCACCGGCTCGGAGTCCGATCAGGTGTACCTCGATCTGCTGACCGGCTGGCGCGACGCGTGGGAGCTCGGCCGCGCGGCCCGGGACAACTCGCTGGCGCTGCTGTCCAGCGCGGTGGACGGCGACGTGGTCGTGTGGAACCCATTGGCGCACAACCGAACCGACGTCGTCACCGCCCGGCTCGACTCGCCGGTCGGTGCTGGAGTGCGGGTGCGGGACCACGACGGCGCCGAGCTGCCCGCTCTTGTCGAGCACGACGGACGATCGGTCAGCTGGCTAGCGCGCGACGTGCCGTCGCTGGGTTGGCGGGCCTACCGGCTGGTCGCCGGAGATACCTCGACAGCCTGGAAACCGGTGCGCGGCAAGCAGATTGCGAACGAGCATTACCGGCTGGCTGTCGACCCGGCCCGCGGCGGCGGGGTGTCGTCGCTGATCCACGACGGCCGGCAGCTGATCGCCGAGGGCCGGGTGGGCAACGAGCTGGCCGTCTACGAGGAATACCCGGCGCACCCGACCGGCGGCGAAGGCCCATGGCACCTGCTGCCCAAGGGGCCGGTAGTGAGCTCGTCGGAAAGCTCAGCGGAGGTGCGGGCTTACCACAGCCCGCTGGGTCAGCGGCTGCGCGTGGTCGGCCGGATCGGCGAGCTGCTTTGCTACACACAAACTTTGACGCTGTGGCACGGCGTCGATCGGGTGGACTGCACCACCACGATCGACGACTTCACCGCCGCCGACCAGCTGCTGCGACTGCGCTGGCCGTGCCCTCTGCCGGGCGCCATGCCGGTCAGCGAAGTCGGCGACGCCGTCATCGGGCGTGGTTTCGCGTTGCTGCACAAGGCTCATTCGGGGCCTGAATCCGTGGACACCGCCGACCATCCGTGGACGCTGGACAACCCGGCATACGGGTGGTTCGGGCTGTCCTCGGCGGCCCGGGTGCGCGTTGGAGAGGGTGTGCGCGCGGTCTCGGTGGCTGAGGTGGTCGCGCCGACCGAGCCGATGGGCGGCCTACTGGCGCGCGACCTGGTGGTGGCGCTGGTGCGCGCCGGGGTCACGGCGACCTGCAGCAGCGCCGACAAGCCGCGCTACGGCCACCTCGGCGTCGATTCGAATCTGCCGGACACCCGGATCGCCTTGGGTGGTCCGGGCCAGAACGCCTTCACCAAGGCCGTGCTGGCCGCCGCCGACCCGGCCTACACCGTCGAGGTCGAGCGGCAGCTCGCCGATACCGGCCGGGCCAGGGTGTGGGTGCCGGCCACGGCGCCGTTGGCGAGCGGCTGGATCCCCGGCGCGGACCTGCGGGATTCGCGGGCGCTGCCGGTACTGGTGATCGCCAGCCGCGACGACGCCGACCTCGGGCCGGCGATCGCGTCGGTGGCCGACGACCTCGTCGACGCCGAGATCGTCATCCGCCAACACGCGCCGTCGGGCCTGCAGCGCTTCGAGTCGCGGACGGTGGCGCTGCTCAACCGCGGGGTGCCCAGCTTCGCCGTCGAGGCCGACGGCACCCTGCACACCGCGCTGATGCGGTCCTGCACCGGCTGGCCGTCCGGGGTCTGGATCGACGAGCCGCGCCGCACCGCGCCCGACGGCTCGAACTTCCAACTGCAGCACTGGACGCACGTTTTCGACTACGCACTGGTCTGCGGCGCCGGTGACTGGCGCCATGCCGAGATTCCGGCCCGGAGCGCCGAGTTTTCCCACCCGCTGCTGGCCGTGACGGCGCCCGGGCGGACCGACCGGCTGCCCGCCACCGGTTCACTGCTGCAAATCGGCCCGGCCGGCGCGGTGCACCTG
>NZ_JBAPPI010000115.1:0-8073 GCF_049280035.1 Mycobacterium sp.
TGTCGGAGCTGAGTTGTGTTGCCAGCGTGGCCCATCCGGCCGAGGCGCGACTGGGCACGGTGGGCAAGCTGCTGCCCGGGCTGGAGGCCAAGATCGCCGAGGACGGTGAATATCTGGTGCGGGGACCGCTGGTGATGAAGGGATATCGCGGCGAACAGACCAAGACTGCCGAGGCCATCGACCCCGACGGCTGGCTGCACACCGGCGACATCATGGACGTCGACGCCGACGGTTATCTGCGGATCGTCGACCGGAAGAAGGAGCTGATCATCAACGCGGCCGGAAAGAACATGTCGCCGGCCAACATCGAGACCACCGTGATGGCCGCCTGCCCGATGGTCGGCGCAATGCTCGCGATCGGCGACGGCCGCCCGTACAACACCGCGCTGTTGGTGTTCGACGCCGATTCGGTCGCCCCGTACGCGGCCCAGCACGGAGTCGCCGACGCCTCCGCCGAGGCGCTGGCGGCCGATCCGCAGGTGATCGCCCGGATCGCCGCGGGCGTGGCCGACGGCAACGCCAAACTGTCGCGGGTCGAGCAGATCAAGCGCTTCCGCGTGCTGCCGACCTTGTGGGAGCCCGGCGGAGACGAGATCACCCTGACGATGAAACTCAAGCGTCGGCCGATCATGGCCAAGTACGCCGCCGAGATCGAGGAACTGTACGCGGGCGAACCGGGCGCGGAGGTGCACGAGCCCAAGAGCGCATCGACCGCGCAACCGGCGTGACGGCCTAAGGGCGCTATCCGGCCTGGCGTTGCTTCCGGTGCGCAACGAGTGCTGTCGCCAACCCGTGTCGCCGCACATCGGCCGCATCGCGTGGCAAGTCCGATTGCTTCTTGACATTCCGGAACTTGTTCTCGGAGGCGGTTTCTGGTGCGTCGTCGCAGGATGCGGAAAGGAACCGGGCCGGCAAAGCCAATTTGCAGATCGTGCGCACCGTGAGTAGGTACTGGCGAATGAAGGAACCTGTCGTGTAGGGCAAGTCGTAGCTGACACACAGCGCGCGGACCCGTTCACCGATCTCGGGTAAGCGATTGCTCGGCAGGTCAGGGAACAGGTGATGTTCGATCTGGTAGCAGAGGTTTCCGCTCATGAAGGCCAGCACCGGCCCGGCCCGGAAGTTCGCGGTACCCAGCATTTGCCGCAGATACCACTCCGGCTTTGTCTCGTCCTCCAAGACCGACGCGGTGAACTTTTCCGCGCCGTCGGCGAAGTGCCCGCAGACGATGACGATGTAGGCCCACCCATTGCGAAGCCCGTTGGCCACCACGGTGGCTCCCAGGGTGCGGCGCCACCGTCGCCCGCTAAAAGCAGGAAAGAGAACATAATCCTTAAGGGCTTGGCGGAGCATCTTGCGGATCATCGTCTTTTTATGGGCGGATTTGCCGGCCTCGGTGGTCTCGCGATCCTGCACCGAGTACAGGCCGTGCATTGCGACACCCCATTCGAAGGCGGTCGCCAGCAACACTGCGCGCAACGGCTGCAACAGGTTGCTCGGCCGCCACTCCTGGTCGCGGGTGACCCGCATGACTCCGAAGCCGAGGTCGTCGTCCATGCCGACGACGTTGGTGAACTTATGGTGTAGGTGGTTGTGCGAGGACCGCCACTGTGACGAGGGACCGACCATGTCCCATTCCCAGGTAGCGGAATGGATTTCCGGGTCGTTCATCCAATCCCACTGACCGTGGGTGATGTTGTGGGCGAGTTCCATGTTCTCGATGCACTTGGCCGCAGCCAGCGCGACGGTTCCGGTAATCCAGCCGACCCTGGTTTTGCTGGCGAGGATGGTCAGCCTTGCCGCGACCTCGAGGCCTCGCTGGAAGGCGATGGCGCGCCGGATGTATTCACGGTCTTCTGCGCCGCGCGACTCCTCGATGTCGCAACGAATCGTGTCCAACTCGGCCGCGAGCGCGGCCACATCCGCGGTGCTCAGATGGGCGTATTCGGGTACTTCGGTGATGGCCATCGACGCTTACCGGGGTGTGGCCGGGATGGCAGGTGGCCCTAGCCGCGCGAAAGCGCGCAGCGGCCAGCCGAACAGCTGGGGCATGTGTTTGATTACCTGCTTTATCGGCTGTACGCCGGACGTCGGACCGTGGGTTGGCGGTGTCGCTTGCAGACTCTACACGGCGAGGGTCACACCGCGGTCTCGGCGCGAACGCAGTCGACCTGACGCCCGGATCAGCCGCTAAAACGGAGGGTGATCAGCAGGCCGATCAGCGTGACCACACCGGCCAGAAGCATCGCTGCCCTGGGATTGCCGAAGTTGAGCGTCCATCCCAGACCGAACCGGCGCGGAACCAGCAGCGCGTGGTCGTCGCGGTTGATGTAGAACAGGCCACGCCGCCAGTATTTGTCGTCGTCCCGGTGGATCAGCCCGGTGTCCTGCTCGCCCACATCCCGCGGGCGGTTGTTCGTGGCCAGCACCACGACGGCCACCACGACGGCGGCCAGGATCGGGAGCACGACCACCAGTGGCGCCCACGAAGTGACCGTCCCGGTCCACATCAGCAGCGATGATCCCAGCATCCCCAGGTCGATCATCGCCGCCAGCCCGAGCAGCGCGTTGGCGCCCAGCGACATGTACTGGCGGTGCCAGCGCGCCGAGGTGACCGGGCGCGCCGGGTCGATGTCGGGCCGGCTACTGCGGAAGATGGCCGACGCGATACCCACGAGCAACGCGGTTACGCCGATCTGCACGAACACCAGTGAGAAAGCGGTCCCGACCGACTTGGCGGCCAACCGGTTGGGCACGCCGTTCGCGCCGTAGTGCACCGTGAGCGTCTCGGGCATCGTCGGGTAGCTGATCACGCCGATCGCCACCGTGGCGACGATGACGAGCAGCGCCGGTGCCAGCCAGAGCCAGGGAAACCGCGGTGGATCGGTCCGCAGTTCGGTGTCCACCGCAATGCCTTGGTGCAGGCCCCCGTACCAGCCCCCGGCGGCCTTGGCGGCCCGGATCTCGTGGTTGGCCAGGAAGAAGCAGCCATACCAGACGCCGACGGGCAACAGCACCGACAACGGCAGCAGCAGCGGTTCGCCGGTCACGCTGTAGATGACGATGCCGACCCCGGCGGCGACGATCCCACCGACGAGTACCCGCCATCGGTAGATGCGGGTCTGCCGGACCACGGTCGGGTCGTCGGCACGCTGGGCCGGTACCCGGACCCCGAAGGGCACGGTCGGACTGTTGATCGAGGGCAGCACCAGGGCGAGTACGAGCACCAGTGCTGACAACGCGGAGCTCAGGACGATGGCAACGGTCATGGTGTGTCCTTTGGCTGCGGGGTACCGAATGAATCGAGCACGGACCGACAGGTCTTGAGAGCCTCGTCGGCCGGTAGTCCTTTGGCGACGGCCTCGGCCAGCAGGGTGCGTGCCCTCGCGGCCCACTCCGCGCGGAACGGCGAGTCCGCGACCGCCTGGGTCACCACCGCGCCGGTCTTGCGGTTGAGCCGGATCAGGCCCTGCTGGCGCAGGAGGTCGTAGGCCTTGTTCACGGTGTGGAAGTTGATCCCGAAGTCCGCGGCGAGCGCCCTGGTGGCCGGCAACGAGCTGCCCTCGGTCAGCACGCCCTCGGCGATCGCCTCCACGATCCGGTCTCGAAGCTGCTGGTAGATCGGCACCTCACTGGCCAGGTCGACGTTGAGGATCACAAATCCACCTCCACAACTTTATTCTATAAGTTATAGAACAGACCGCGGCCGGTGACAACCCCGAACGTGCACGTTGTCACGCCCTGACGTCAGCGGGTCGAACACCCTGAGCCGGCAGGTTTTAAGGTGGCCGTATGCCGCTTGAAGGTGAATACGCCCCTAGCCCGTGGGATTGGTCCCGAGAACAAGCCGAAAAGTATGCCGAATCCGGGGGAGCCGACGCCGCAGATATGAAGGGCGTGCCCATCATTCTGTTGACCACGGTGGGCGCCAAGACCGGCAAGCTTCGCAAGACTCCGCTGATGCGGGTCGAGCACGACGGCGAGTACGCGATCGTCGCCTCGCTGGGCGGGGCGCCGACGAACCCGGTCTGGTACTACAACGTCGCCAAGAACGCGCGAGTCGAGCTGCAGGACGGCAGCGTCACCCGCGACTACGACGCCCGCGAGGTATTAGGCGACGAGAAGGCCGTCTGGTGGGAGCGCGCAGTGGCGGCCTTCCCGGACTACGCCGAGTACCAGACCAAGACCGATCGGCAGATTCCGGTCTTCGTGCTCACCCCTGTGCAGTGAACTTGCAGCTGGGTGGGACCATTAATCGGTGTCCGCCGAACTGAGCCAGACTCCTAGCACCCCGGGTGGTGGGCCGCTCTCTGCGGCCGAGATCGATGCCGCGGCGAAGCGAATTGCGGGGGTGGTGACCCCCACACCGCTACAGCTCAGCGACCGGTTGTCCGCGACAACCGGGGCCAGTGTCTACCTCAAGCGCGAAGACCTGCAGGTGGTGCGCTCATACAAGTTGCGCGGCGCCTACAACCTGTTGGTGCAGCTGTCGGACGAGGAACTGGCCGCAGGCGTGGTGTGCTCGTCGGCGGGGAATCACGCGCAGGGCTTCGCGTTCGCCTGCCGGACACTGGGGGTGCACGGCCGCGTGTACGTACCGGCCAAGACCCCGAAACAAAAGCGTGACCGGATCCGCTATCACGGCGGCGAGTTCATCGAGTTGATTGTGGGCGGATCGACCTACGACCTGGCCGCCGAGGCCGCGCTCGCCGACGTCGAACGCACCGGCGCCACGCTGGTGCCGCCGTACGACGACCTGCGCACCATGGCCGGGCAGGGAACCATCGCCGTCGAGCTGCTTGATCAGCTCGATGCCGAGCCGGACCTGGTTGTGGTTCCGGTGGGCGGCGGCGGCTGCATCGCCGGCATCACCACCTACCTCGCCGAGCGGACGAACAACACCGCGGTGCTGGGTGTCGAGCCCGCCGGCGCCGCGGCGATGATGGCCGCACTCGCCGCCGGGGAGCCGGTCACCCTGGACCACGTTGACCAGTTCGTCGACGGCGCGGCGGTGCGACGGGCGGGAACGCTGACCTATGCCGCGCTGGCCGCCGCCGGCGACATGGTGTCGATCACCACGGTGGACGAAGGCGCGGTGTGTACCGCCATGCTGGAGCTGTACCAGAACGAGGGCATCATCGCCGAGCCGGCAGGCGCGCTATCGGTCGCCGGCCTGTTGGAAGCCGGAATCGAGCCGGACACCACCGTGGTGTGCCTGGTCTCCGGCGGCAACAACGACGTGTCCCGGTATGGCGAAGTGCTGGAGCGCTCGCTGGTGCACCTGGGTCTCAAGCACTACTTTCTGGTCGACTTCCCGCAGGAGCCCGGGGCGCTGCGCCGGTTCCTGGACGACGTACTGGGACCCAACGACGACATCACGCTGTTCGAGTACGTCAAGCGCAACAACCGGGAGACCGGCGAGGCGCTGGTGGGTATCGAGCTGGGCTCGGCCGCGGAATTCGATGGCCTGGTGCAGCGGATGCGTGCCACCGAGATGCAGATCGAAACCATCGAGCCGGGCTCGGCGGCCTACCGCTATCTGCTGTAGCTGGCGTTCATACGTGAACAAGTCGCATTCACGATGCGGCCTAGAGTCTTTCTCGTGCGAGTGGACCGCGAGCTTGTCTTTGACGCTGTCGCGAACGAGCGGCGCCAGATCGCGATACTGATCGATAGCTTGGACGACACACAGTTGGCGACGCCTAGCCTGTGTGCAGGCTGGGACGTCAAGACCGTGGCCGCACATCTCGCCTGCTCTGTCGCCGACGGTTTCTCGGTGCCCTTGAGGATGGCCCTGCGCCGTGGCAGCCTGGCCCGCGCGATAGATGAGCTCGCACGCTGTCGCGCGCAGCTGCCGGCCGCCGAAATCGTTACCACCCTGCGTCAGCGCGCCAATTACCCCTTGAGTCCTCCGGTATTCGGGCCGGTGGCCCCCTTCGCCGATATCTTGATCCACGGCGGCGACATCAGAATTCCCCTCAACCTCCCGTTTGAGCCCGACCCCGAACTTGCGGCGCTTGCGCTGGATTTCTTGACCGGGCCGTGGCCGTTTGGCTTCGTGCCCCTGGGTCGGCTGTGGGGCATCTCGTTGCGGGGCATCGACATTGATCGATCCTGGGGTAGAGGAGCTGAAGTCCGCGGCCCCGCGGCCGCCTTGATGATGGCCGTCAGCGGCCGTACCGCACTGCTGGACAACCTTGATGGGCCCGGACTACCTCTACTGCACCAACGGCTGCTGTCTGCCTGACCGCAGTCCATTTTGTGATGGCCGTTTCGGATGCCGAGTCCATCATCGCGTGCCAGCTACGCGCAGTTGGCCGTGGGCACTGGGGCGAAGGCTTCGCGTCGTTGTTGGGTTTCGATGGCGCCGCCGGGCTCTGCGTTGAGCCCGGTTACGTCTTCTCATCGTTGGCAGTTCTACTTTTGGGACGCCCCATCACCCCAACGGTTGCCGGAACTGCTGCACCCCAATGTGGTCCTCGTGCAGCCACTCGCAGCTCGCATGATCGGGATCCAGGCAGCACAAGCAGAGTTTCAACGCATCTGGTCCTGCCTTCCAGAGCTACGTGCTCACGTCGACCGTTGGTGTGGAGATGGGGACCTAGTCTTCATTGAGTTCCGGCTTTACGCGCGCATCGGAGGCAAGGTCGCTGAATGGCCCAATGTGAACCGACTCGTGCTGCGCGACGGCAAAGCGATCGAACGCGTGACCTACTTCGATCCACTCACGATCCTGCCCACGCTCCTTCGACACCCGTCAACATGGTGGCGATGGTGGCGCGCCCGCTAGGACGAGTCCTAGCAGCCGCTGTAGGTAGACGTCACTGACCGTCAGTACATTCACTGAGTGTTGAGCGGTCCGCAACGAACGTCGAACCGTTTGTGGACGGTGTCGAGGATGTGGCGCTGGCGGTCGCGTTCGCGGTGGTGCGTGCGTAGATAGCGTGCGGCGCTCATCAGGCGGCGTGGCAGCGGGTACCACAGATTGAAGTCGAGTCCGCACTGGATCAGCACTTCTGCCGGGACGCTGTCGGCGATGAGGCTCATGTTATGCAGGGCAAGCGAAATCAGTGCGAACGGGAATGCCGCATTCGCCTTGATCCGCAGGTCCATCGCATCCAGTTCATACAGCGGGACGTCGTTGATCTTGCCCAGAAACAGCAGGTGCGTGATGAAGTAGCCCATGACGGACGTCAAATGGAGCGTGACAGAACGCGGATTAATCGAAACCACCGATCCACCGCGAGAAAGGTAAGGCTCATAGGGGCGGTCGTCTGGTTTGAAGTATCCGGTGCAATTGACTATCCAGCTGCCCGGCTGGATCGCCTTCGTAGAACCAGTACGGAACTCCAAGTCGATTGCGCCGTTGCGGTCGACGGCATCCACGAAGTAATCCATGATCACGTCGTTGAGCCCTGAAGCGATCGTCTTGGTCTCCGGTTCCGACAACACGCCCAGCAGGAAGTTTGCAGTCGTGGGGGTTACCCATGTGCCGTATGTAGCGCGGAACCAGTCCGCGACCTCTGCCTCGTTGGTGCCGTCGAAACGACGCGTCAGCTCCAGGCCCAGATTGGTGAAAGTCGTACCGCGCCACCACCGGCGGGCCCCGCCGGGAAGGATCCGGTCGCGGCTCATGAAGTACGTTCCGGAACCTGCCACGAGGTTTACCTCACGCCCGGGGTATGCGGTGATCAGCGCGTAGGCGGTATCCATCGCGGTCTTGCCGCCACCGATGATCCACACCGGGGTGTCGCTGGCCCGCATTTCTTCGCACCGCATGTCGCAGAAGTCGGGCGACACCGACAGGATGCGCTCGCTGGAAATCTCGAGTGGGTCGTTGGGCTTCACTTGGAACCCGTAGGCCTTGATCAGACGCTTCGCCGCGATAACCAGATGCTGGCCATCGGAGGATTTGCAGGTGATCCGCACGGTGCCGTCCATCTCATCGTCGGACTCGACTGCCCAGCCGAAGAACTCCTCAACCTGCACCCGCTGCTTAATCACATTGAGGCAATGTTCAAAGTGGTGGAGCACCTCGCTCTTCGTCGCCAAGTACGAGCGGTCCTGGCCCAG
>NZ_JBAPPI010000116.1:0-2706 GCF_049280035.1 Mycobacterium sp.
AGGCCGGCCAGCAGGGCCGCCTGCTGCCAGTTCAGGTCGGACGCGTTGATACCGAAGTACGTTTGCGCCGCATCCTGCACGCCAAAGGCGTTGTTACCGAACGACACCAGGTTCAGGTAGCGGGTCAGGATCTCCGGTTTGGTGAAGGTCTTGTCGAGGGTGAGCGCCATCCGAATCTCGCGCAGTTTGCGCGCCGGCGTGGTCTCGACGGCCGCGCGTTTCTCGGCGTCGGTCTGCGCGATTACCAGCAGCTGATAGTTCTTCACATATTGTTGCTCGATCGTGGAGCCACCCCGGGTGTCGACGTCGCCCGATGCGTAGCCGGCCAGCCCGGTCAGGGTGCCCTTCCAGTCCACGCCGTTGTGCTCGGCAAACCGCTTATCTTCGATCGAAACGATTGCCAGCTTCATAGTGTTGGCAATCTTGTCGCTGGGTACCTCGAAGCGCCGTTGGGAGTACAGCCAAGCGATCGTGTTGCCCTTCGCGTCGACCATGGTGGTCACCGCCGGGACTTCGCCGTCCAACAGTTGAGCCGACGCGTTGCCGACGACTTCGGACGCCCGATTGGATACCAGCCCGATACCGCCGACCACGGGGAACAGCAGGGCCGCGACGACGACGCTGGCCAGAATGCAGCACCCGACGAGCTTCGCGACTGTGATCGCAGTCATGGGGCGCTCCGGCATGGCTACTAGACTAGCGGCGCTCCCACGCAAATTTTTTCGAGTGCCATTCGGATAATTGTTACGCTCGGGTCAACGCTCAGGTTCCTCTCAGTCGCAGCTCAGGGCCATATCAGCCGCTGTTTTGACCCGTTTCAAGGGCACTTTCATGATCGGACTGCACGGTCGTCCCAAAAAAGGGTGTATGAGACTGTTGCGTAATTGATACCTGACCACGTAGCTTATGCACACAGTGAGATACAGGTAACACCGTTGCGCAGAGTGTGGCGCAGGTCGCATCGGCGGTCTGGATCTAACACGGAGCCGCCGCTGCGGTGGCTGGAGCGAAGGGGAATCGCTGGTGTCAGGTATACGGACCGCGGTGCGCAGGACCAGCGCAGCACCGACAACCAACATTCTGTGTGGAGCTGATGCCGAGACGAGGATCGCGTGGGTTTCCAAGGCATTATGCCGGGCCGCCGATCCCGACGAGCTTTTCGTGCGGGGGGCCGCGCAGCGTAAGGCTGCGGTGATTTGCAGGCACTGCCCCGTGATGCTGGAGTGCGGCGCTGACGCGCTGGACAACCGTGTCGAGTTCGGTGTGTGGGGCGGCATGACCGAACGCCAGCGTCGGGCGCTACTCAAGCAACACCCCGAGGTGGTCTCCTGGGCGGAGTTCTTCGCTGCACAGCGCAAGCACCGCAGCGTTGGCTAAGTAGCCGTCCGACTAGCTAGCCGACTGTTCAGCGGGCCCTCAAGCCCGGCCCTCATCGTCGCCGACGGGAACCGATTGGCCGGCTCCTCAGCGGGCCGTCGCCCGGCCCGCATCGTCGCCGACCGCTGTCATCTGGTCGGCGATCGCACGCAGCGCCTCCAGATCGGAAACGTCGAACGGCAGCGACGGCACCCCGACAATGGCGACGTGCGGATTGGCCCCGGTGAACCGCGACAGCAGCCGGATTTCGCGTTTGGAAGTCGCCGCGCGGTCGGCGTGGATCTCCAGGACGGCCCTTGCTAAGTCCTTGGTGTCCGGTGCGCCAGTACCTTCTGACTCGCTCTCGAGCGTCTTGGCGCCGTCAATGGCCCGCTCGACCGGTAATGAACACAACATCGGATGGGTCCGGTTCAGGATGAGCCCGGCCAGCGGCATACGTTCCTCCGAGAGCCGGTCCACGAAGAACGATGCCTCCCGCAGCGCATCCGGCTCGGCGGCCGACACCACCACGAACTGGGTACCGCGGCGCTTCAACAACGCATAGGTACGATCCGCCTTTTCCCGGAAGCCGCCGAAGGTGGCATCCAACGACTGCACGAAACTCGCAGCGTCGGAAAGCATCTGCGAACCCAGGACGGTCGATAGTGCCTTCATCGCCAAGCCGACCGCGCCGGTGACGAGTCGACCGATGCCGCGGCCTGGCCCCAGCAGCAGCCGCCATAACCGGCTATCCATGAAGCTGCCCAACCGTTTCGGGGCATCCAGGAAGTCCAGCGCATTACGCGACGGTGGGGTATCCACCACCACCAGATCCCAGCGGTCCTCACCCAGCAGCTGGCCGAGCTTCTCCATCGCCATGTACTCCTGGGTGCCGGCCAGTGAGGTAGCAACGGTCTGATAAAACTGGTTGTCCAAAATCGCTTGCGCCCGATCGGGTCCCGAATACTGGATCACCATTTCATCGAACGTGCGGCGCATGTCAAGCATCATCGCGAACAGCTGGCCGGGCACTTCCGGTGCCAGCGGCACGCGCTGCGGCGAGTTGCCAAGGTCGCCGACTCCCAATGCCTGTGCTAGCCGCTTGGCCGGATCGATCGTCAAAACCACCACGGTGCGGCCGTATTCGGCTGCGCGCAATGCCATCGCGGCGGCGGTGGTGGTCTTGCCGACCCCGCCCGCGCCGCAGCACACCACCACACGGTTAGAGGTATCGGTCAGAATCGCGGCAATATCTAGTGTCGGCGGTGTGGTACTCATCGAACCCCCTGCTGCGCTAGGGATTCAGAAAGCTCATAGAGGCTACCGAGGTCGACACCGTCGGCAATGGTC
>NZ_JBAPPI010000117.1:0-3891 GCF_049280035.1 Mycobacterium sp.
CAGGCAGGGTCATTTGGATTCATGCCGTGGGCTTTTTCGCAGTAGTAGCAGCCCACATTGTCATAGCCGGGATGGCCGTAGTCACAGACTCCGTCTGCGGTGGCCACTGGCGCGCCGACGATGGGAACGATCCCCATGGTCAGCACTGCAACCGCTAGTGCGGCCGAGACGGCCGCAGAAATGATTGCCTTCCTCATTTTTCTCCGTTGGTTGTCAGCGGCCGTTCCGGCCGGCATTTGTGCTTCTACCGATCTGTGGTGTTCGCGGCAGCCGTTAGACCGAAGCTCGGTTACGACGGATGACTAGCCAGGCGACCAGCCCCGCAGCGATAACCAACAGGCCGCCGCCCAGCAACCAGGGCAACCCAGAGAGGGCCGGCTGTTGGTGAGCCGTCACCGCTAAGTCGACGAGGGATTTGCCGTCGTCCGTCGGACCCACGCCTGGCAAGGTTTGCGTCTTGGTCACGGTGATCTGACCGCCGTTGGTGGGATTGGTGGCCTGACCCCACGCCAGGGTGGCGTCGTCGAGCATGAAGGTGTCTTGACTGCCGGCAGGTTGGCTGTCGTCGTGGCCCACCTGTTGCACCTTGCCGACCTGGACGGTCTGGTTGTAGGCCGGGATGTAGGCAGCGACATCTTGGTATTGCGCCGGTGGCGACCCGCCGTAGAAGCTGCCCGATGTCAGGTAGTCCTCGCCCACCGCGGTGAATGGGAACACCCCGCCGACCGCGACGTTGAGCACCACCCTGCTACCGGCGGCGACGTAAACCTCGCGGTAGTCGCCCGCGTAAAAGTAGCGGAAGGTCATCGCCTCGCTCATCGGGTTGGACAGGATCGGATGCCGGTCGGCGTCGTAGTCGATGTAGTCCCAATGGCGGGGATGAGCCAGCCCGTTGACAACGTCGATGTTCGAGTTGTGGGTCGAGATCACGCCCTGCACCCGCTGATTGAAGTCCACGTGAGTTGGAGGCGTCGGCGGGTTGGCCGGGTCAATCTGCGTCGCCGGAGCCGCCTTGGCCGCCGCGATAGCCGTCGGTGACGCGTCGAGGCCCTTTGGCGGTGCCACCATGGGGGGCTTAGCCGGCACGGTCGGCGAATTGACCTTCGCGGGCGTGGTGGCCGAGGCCTGGGTAGTGGTCTGCGCCGGGGGCGCGATCCTGTTGTGGGATCGTATAACGTCCTCGCACTCTTGTTCCGTCATGGTCACGAGCTGACCCTTCGCGGCCATCTCTTTGCATTCCTCCAGATTGGCCTCAAGATTCCGCTGAGTACCCTCTGCGCAGTTCGCGTAAGCCTGGCCAGTTAACCCGCCGCACCTCGGGTCAGTAAGAGGGTCAGCGTGCGCAATGGGAGCCGGGGACGTTATGAGCGCCGAGATCGGCGCGAGGGCTATGGCGGCTGCCACTGCGAAAATTGCTCTCTGCATTATTCAGCTCCTCGGGTTGTCGCTGATAGCTCGATAGGCCGTTGTGCTTCGATCTGTGAGGGAGGCAGCGCGCGGGCCGCTCGTACGGGAAGGCTCCGGCAGCGGGCTTGGAGGATTCTTGGCAAGTCCCCGCGGGGGACTAGCCTTCAGCGCGCCGGCGACCGGCTCGGTGACGTGCATCGCGAGTTGGAGGTTCGTCGGTCGAGGGAATGTGCTTCGGTGCCGTTGATGACCGGCAGCACTAGATATAGCTGGCCGTCGATGTCGCCGGTCTCATCAAGCGGCGCTATGACGTGCGAGTCAGCCAACCGGTCAGCGCTTTCGGCCTCGCGGCGAAACCGTCGCCGATAGCCGGGCCCGGTGCCTGGTTCGATGGGCACCCAAGTGACCGCCACACTCTCGCCCATTGGCAAGCCCTCCATCCCCCTACCTGGTGCCAAACGCTAGCTATCCGCCTGCCAAATAGTGACCAGTTCCAAAAAATCGACGATGTAGCCAACAGCTTGGATTTGGTTTCACTTTCTAGCTGCGCAGATCCAGAACGGCGCGGCTTGACTTCGGCCCAATCTGATTTGCGCCGCCCCTTTCATTTGTTTCTCACAAGATATTTCGGTCCGCGTGCCCAATGGCCTCGGCGGCACAGGATGCGAATGGTCTCGCAAAAGTTGAGCGCGTCGCTCAGCTGGTCCGGGCGCTTGTAATCTCGCGGCCTGGCTCGAATCAGCGAGGCCGGAATTGGCCACCAACGCTCGTCGAATCGGGATATGTCAGCTCACCAGGCTGTATCGTTTGCAACGTCGGTAGTCGTCAAGCACGAAAGAGCCCGTGGCTGCGAACGGACCAGCAACCAAAAGTTGCGACTGTGGAGAAGCGTTGTCGTACAATGACTTCGGCATATCAAGGTCCGACGCTGGCCTACGCAGACGACCGCATAACCGCGTCGATGGTTAGCAGCGAGGCGAGGATGACGCCTTTCGAGAAGGTCCCGGGTGGGCGGCCCGACGAGCCGCCGGCCTACCTCGTCGTGAACGACGGCAGCTCTGAACGCCGCGTGCCGATCTTTGATCAGCTGTTCGTCGGCCGTGAATGCGGGGGGATCAGCGAGGCACGCCGGCTGGTGATCGACGATCCCGAAATGTCGCGGACCCACCTCGAGATCCGGCTTGATGTCGCCGCCGATCAGGCTTTCGTCATTGACACCAGCAGCAACGGCACATCGCTCAACGGTTTTCGGCTGGAGCGCGCGGTTTTGCTTCCGATCAAGCCCGGCGACGAGATCCGGATCGGCGATCTGGCGCTAACGTTCCGCTCGCAACGGTTTACCACCGTCCAGGCATTCGACCCACGGCGTACACAGGCGCGGATCGGCAGAGCCGCCATGGTGATGGTGGTCGGCGACATCGTCAACTATTCGACAATCTCGCAAGTGACTGACGAGCAAGTCATGGCGCGAAGCCTCCACACACTGTGGAATCGGATCGGCGGTGCCCTGCAGGCCCATCACGGCACGCTGAATCACTACGCCGGCGATGCGCTGTTCGCGGTCTGGGAGGTAGCCAGGTTTCCCGATGCCAGAGAGCGGGCAATCGATTTCGCGCTTGCCGCCAATCGCCTTGTCGACAGCCTCGGGCCCGAGCTGCCGTTGCGTGGCCCGGACGGATCGCCGATCCACATGGGCTGGGGTGTGGTGCAGGGCATGGCCGCACTCGCGGCAATGACCAGGTCCGTCGACGCGGTGATCGGCGATGCGACCAACGTGGCGTTCCGGTTGTCCGGACTGGCCGGTCGCCAAGGGCGGGCAGCGGTGCTGGCGACCAGCGGCGTACACAGCGCCGTTGCGGAGCAGTTCACTTGGGGTGCAAGCGAATCCGTTGAGATCAAGGGTCGAAACGGGATGGAAACCGTGTTCCCGGTCATCGCGCGCAAGCCCTCCGGCGGACCTCCCCCAGCAGAACCGGCGACTTCGCCCAACGCTACTCAGCCCTAGTGCTGCACCAGACCGGCGCTGCCTTCCAAGAATCTTCCAAGGTGCGCGCCCCAACGTTGGCATGACAGCAACAGCAAACGCGACCAATGCTCGCCGTCACGATGCCGGAGAGCCTTGATCGTGTTTTACGAAAAAGGGCCTAATCAACAGCCTCGCGAATTTAGAGTTAGCTGTGAAAACGGGGGGCGTCCGTAGAGAAAGAAATGCGTCTTGAAATTGGCAATTGGCCTCGTGTCCTTCACCCTTGCCGTCGCGCCCATCGCTGTCGCCCCGACCGCTATCGGCGGCTGTGACCCCCAGATGGCTCCAATCGGGGGCAACATATCGGCGATCACAGGCGCAAGCCCGCAAGAGGACCGACCATGACCGCTCACCAGACACCACCCCCCGCCGCCCCAGACGCGGAGCATCAACCGCCCGCAACTCGGTCGAAGCGTTATCGATTGATCGCGTTGCTGGCGGTCGTGCTCATCGCGGCC
>NZ_JBAPPI010000118.1:0-6033 GCF_049280035.1 Mycobacterium sp.
ATCGAGAGATGACCCAAGCACCCGAGCACCAGATCCAGCCGCCACCCCCCGGCCCGCCTCCGTCGCCGCCGTACGTAGCGAAGCCTTCGCGGCTCTACCAGGCTGCGGCGTGGGTGGTGATCGTCGCGGGCATTGTTTTCGTCGTGGCGGTTATCTTCTTCACCGGCGCGGCAGTCGCCGGGCATGAGCACCCGTTCCGCTATCACCACGGGATGTTTGGTCCCGGCGGTCCCGAAGGTCCGCCCCCCGGTGGGATGTTCTTCCCAGGACCATTTCCACCCGGCATGGGCCCCGGCTGGCCCGGCGGTCCGCCGATGATGCCAGGGCCCTTCGGACCGGGCATGGGTCCGGGCGGACCCGGCGGCCATGGCGCTGGTCACGGCGGTCCGCCCCCCGCGCCTGCCACGCCCTAGCCTCAGCCAAAGTATCTGCGGCGCAGCCATATTCGACGCGGAGCGTCATCGCCGACGTGAGCCAGAACCGCAGCGGCGAGCACCGTTGGCTTTTGTTTGGGTGGCCCAGTTGGCATGATCGAGATCCATGACCATCGAAGTCGCCAAGGCGATGACGATCGGCGTGGCGGTCGGCGGTGTCGCGGCGGTATTGATGGCCCCCGCCGCGGCGGCCGTGCCTTCAGCCCCGGGCGTGGTCAGCTACGCGGTCCTGGGTAAGGGCTCGGTGGGCAACATCGTCGGCGGCCCGATGCGGGACGAATCGGTGTTCACCCAGCCGGTCCAGTCGTACTTCGTCGACAACCCGGTGTGCAACAACTGGGCCGACATCGGGTTGCCGGAGGTCTACAACGACCCCGACCTGGCATCGTTCAACGGCGCCAGCACGCAGACCTCACCGACCGACCAGACTCACTTCGTCAAACAAGCGGTCGGCGTCTTCGCGACCGGTGATGCCGCCAGCGCGGCGTTTCACCGCGTCGTGGACCGCACGGTCGGCTGCTCCGGTCAGACCACAGCGATGCATCTGGACAACGGAAGCACGCAAGTGTGGTCGTTTGACGGCGGACCGCCCGGGCCCGCCGATGCGGCATGGACCAAGCAGGAAGCCGGCACCGACCGTCGATGTTTCAGCCAGACCCGGCTGAGGGAAAACGTGCTGCTGCAAGCGAAGGTCTGTCAGTCTGGTAACGGCGGTCCCGCGGTAAACGTGCTGGCCGGCGCCATGCAGAACGCGCTGGGTCAATAACTGTAGCCGTTTCGGCGTGACCTGAGGGAATATGTCGGTGCCGTCTGGAAGATAGGAGCTTGTGGCTATCGTTCGGTAGTTGCGCGCAACCAGCGGGCTCGATCGCTCGGGACCGGTGGCCTGGGCCCGAAGGGATCGGAATATGGCGTTTGCCGTCGCGACGCAGCAGGATCACGCGCGCCCCGCAGACGAGCTGGTCAGTTCATCGGCCGCCGCGCAGTACATCACCGACAGCTGCCTGTCCGACGGTCCGTTGGGGCGGGTCGGTCTGGAGGTCGAGGCGCATTGCTTCGACCCAACCGACCCGCACCGCAGACCGACCTGGGATGAAATAACCGACGTCCTGAAGTCGCTTCCGGCAATGCCGGGCGGCAGCGTGGTCACCGTCGAACCCGGCGGTGCTGTCGAATTGTCCGGTCCGCCGGTGCAGGGCGTGCTGCCAGCGATCGAGGCGATGATCACCGACCAGGCCGTGCTGCGAACGGCTTTCGCCGGCGCCGGTCTGGGACTGGTGTTGCTGGGCGCGGATCCGCTGCGGCCGGCCCAGCGCATCAACCCGGGCGCGCGCTACCGCGCGATGGAGCAGTTCTTCAAGGCCAGCCACACCGGTGTGGCGGGCGCGGCGATGATGACGTCGACGGCGTCGGTTCAGGTGAATCTCGACGCCGGCCCGGCAGCCGGCTGGGCGGACCGGGTCCGGCTGGCCCACGCCCTAGGGCCCACCTTGATCGCGATCGCCGCGAACTCGCCACTGCTGGGCGGCAACTTCTCCGGCTGGCGATCCACCCGCCAGCGGGTGTGGAGTCAGCTCGATTCGGCGCGGTGTGGACCCATCCTGACCGCCAGCGGCGACGACCCTGGTACAGACTGGGCGCGCTATGCCCTGAAAGCGCCGGTGATGTTGGTACACAGCCCCGAGCCTGTGCCGGTGATGCATTACCTGCCCTTCGCGGACTGGGCCGACGGCCGCGAGTTGCTCGGCGGTCGCCGGCCGACGTCCTACGACCTGGAATACCACCTGACCACTCTGTTCCCGCCGGTTCGTCCACGGCAGTGGCTGGAAATCCGTTATCTGGACAGTGTCCCCGATGCCGTCTGGCCGGCGGTGGTGTTCACGTTGGTGACCCTGCTCGACGACCCGGTTGCCGCCGATATCGCTGCGGAAGCCGTCGAACCCGTCGCGACCGCCTGGGACATCGCTGCCCGGGTCGGGCTCACCGACCGGCGGCTCTACGCCGCGGCCAACCGGCTGGTGGCCGTCGCCGCCGAGCGCGTGCCGCCCGGGCTTACCGAGGCAATGCAGCAGCTGGTCGCCGCGGTCGAACGGGGCCGCTGTCCCGCCGACGAGTTTTCCGACCAGGTGATCGCCAACGGCATCGAGGCGACGGTCAGCAAGCGAGCGCTAGGGGAGACGTGACTCCAAGCGAAGCACTGGTGCGCGATCTGAGCCGAGCGCGGGAACGGACCCTGCGTCTGGTCGACTTCGGCGACGCCGAACTTCGCCGCCAGTACGACCCGCTGATGAGCCCGTTGGTGTGGGATTTGGCGCACATCGGTCAGCAGGAAGAGCTGTGGCTGCTGCGCGGCGGTGACCCGGATCGGCCGGGGATGCTGCCGCGCGCGGTCGAGCACCTCTACGACGCCTTCGTGCACACCCGGGCCAGTCGCGTCGACCTGCCGCTGCTGTCTCCGGACCAGGCGCGGACGTACTGCCGGACCGTGCGATCGGCAGCGCTGGATGCCCTCGATGCGCTGCCCGACGAGCCGGGCCGGACCTTCCCATTCGGGATGGTGGTCAGCCACGAGAACCAGCACGACGAAACGATGCTGCAGGCTCTGAATCTGCGCAGCGGTCCGCCGCTGCTGCCGGACATGTGCACGCGGCCGCCGGGCCGGCCGCGAGTCGCCGGGACGTCGGTGTTGGTGCCGGGTGGTCCGTTCGTCCTGGGCGTCGACGGGACAGCCGAACCGTTCTCGCTGGATAACGAACGCCCCGCCCACGTCGTCGATGTCCCGGCATTTCGCATCGGACGAGTTCCAGTCACCAACGGTGAATGGCGGCAGTTCGTCGACGACGGTGGCTACACCCAGCCGCGGTGGTGGTCAGCTCGCGGCTGGGAGCACCGCCAACGTGCCGGACTGACCGTGCCGCAGTTCTGGGCGCCCGACGGGCAGACACGTGCCCGGTTTGGTCGCGTCGAGGACATCCCCCCCGACGAGTTGGTTCAGCACGTCAGCTACTTCGAGGCCGAGGCCTACGCCGCGTGGGCCGGCGCCCGGTTGCCCACCGAAACCGAATGGGAGAAGGCGTGCGCGTGGGATCCGAAAATCGCTGCGCGGCACCGCTATCCGTGGGGCGCCGAGCAGCCGTCGGCTACCCGGGCCAACCTCGGCGGTGAGGCACTGCGCCCGGCGCACGCCGGCGCCTACCCGGCCGGCGCGTCGGCTTATGGAGTCGAGCAGATGCTCGGCGACGTCTGGGAGTGGACCAGCTCGGCGCTGCAACCGTGGCCGGGCTTCACCCCGATGATTTACCAGGGCTACTCCCAGCCGTTCTTCGGCGGGGACTATCGGGTGCTGCGCGGCGGGTCATGGGCGGTGGAGTCGGCCATCCTGCGACCCAGCTTCCGTAACTGGGATCACCCGTATCGGCGGCAGATCTTCTCCGGTGTCCGGTTGGCGTGGTCCGTTGAGGATGACCAAGCCGAGGGCCCCGTCTGATGTGCCGACACCTCGGCTGGCTGGGACGGGAAGTCTCGGTCTCCTCGTTGATGCTCGACCCGCCGCATGGTCTTCGGGTGCAGTCGTATGCTCCACGCCGGCAAAAGTATTGCCTGTTGAACGCCGATGGTTGGGGCGTCGGGTTTTTCGACGGTGCGACGCCACGGCGCTGGCGCAGCGTCGCACCGCTGTGGGGAGACGTCTCGTTCGGTTCCGTCGCGCCGGCGCTGCGCAGCCACTGCGTGGTGGCGGCCGTGCGCTCGGCGACCGTCGGCATGCCGATCGAAGCCAGCGCGACCGCCCCGTTCACCGATGGGCAGTGGCTGTTGTCGCACAACGGGATTGTCGACCGTAGCGTGCTGTCGACCTGTGTAGGGGCTGAATCGGTCTGTGACAGCGCAATTCTCGCTGCCACGATCTTCAATCGGGGTCTCGACGCATTGGGCGAGACGATCGTGGAGGTGGGCACCGCCGACCCAAACGCTCGGCTGAACATTATGGCGGCCAACGGTTCTCGGATCCTTGCCACGACTTGGGGAGACACCCTGTCGATGTTGCGTCGGGATGACGGGCTGGTATTGGCCAGCGAGCCGTATGACGAACAGCCCGGCTGGGAAGACGTACCGGACCGCCACCTCGTCGAGGTCACCGCCGGCGGCGTCACATTGACCGCACTGGAACACACGAAGGGACCTTGATGACGCTATCGCTGTGCAACCACCTGGCGGAGGACTCCGCATATCAGGCGCTGCGCCGTGACGTGCTCGACGGTCTTGGGAGCACTCCGAAATCGTTGCCGCCCAAGTGGTTTTATGACTCGGTAGGCAGCGACCTGTTTGACCAGATCACCCGGCTGCCCGAGTATTACCCGACACGTGCCGAGGCGGAGATCTTGCGGGCCCGGTCTGCAGAGATCGCCTCGGCCACCGGCGCGGACACCCTGGTCGAGCTGGGCAGCGGTACGTCGGAGAAGACCCGGACTCTGTTGAAGGCGCTGCACGACGGCGGTGCGCTGCGCAGGTTCGTGCCGTTCGACGTCGACGCGAGCATGCTGTCAGCCGCCGCGACGGCCATCCAGCGCGAGTATCCCGATATCGAAATCGCCGCTGTTTGCGGCGATTTCGAAGAGCATCTGTCGGAAATCCCCGACGGCGGGCGGCGGCTGTTCGTGTTCTTGGGCTCGACGATCGGCAACCTCACCTCGGACCCGCGGGCGGAGTTCCTGGCGGCGTTGGCCGCGGTCATGCGGCCGGGTGACGGCCTGCTGCTGGGCACGGACCTGGTCAAGGACGCGGCTCGGCTCGTCTCGGCCTATGACGACGCCGCGGGCGTGACAGCGCAGTTCAACCGCAATGTCCTGGCCGTCATCAACAGGGAACTCGACGGCGACTTCGACGTCGACGCCTACCGGCACGTGGCCCGCTGGAACAGCGAAGAAGAGCGGATGGAGATGTGGCTGCGCGCCGAGAGCGCGCAGCGGGTGTGCATCGCTGCGCTGGACCTGACCGTCGAATTCGCCGCCGGCGAAGCGATACTCACCGAAGTGTCCTGCAAGTTCCGGGCCGACGCGGTGGCCGACGAACTGGCCCGGGCGGGGCTGCGACCTACCCGGTGGTGGACCGATGACGCCGGCGATTTCGGGTTGTCGCTGGCAATCAAGTGAGCCGAAGTTTGGCCGACGCCTGGCGGGCAGCCCGACCGCCGGTCGCCGGGTTACACCTGGACAGCGCGGCCTGCTCGCGGCAGAGCTTCGCGGTGCTCGACGCCGCCGCCAGGCACGCGCGGCACGAGGCCGAGGTTGGCGGATATGTCGCGGCTGAGGCGGCCAAACCTGTTCTCGACGCCGGACGCGCCGCCGTCGTCGCGCTCGCCAGTATGCCCGACGCAGAGGTGGTGTTCACCACCGGGTCGTTGCATGCGCTGGACCTGCTGCTGGCCAGTTGGCCGACCGGCCGTCGCAGGTTGGCTTGTCTTCCCGGCGAATACGGACCCAACCTGGCCCTCATGGCGGCGCACGGCTTCGCCCGCCGGACGCTGCCGACCGATAGCGAAGGCCGGGTCGCGGTCGACGAAGCGGCCATCAGTCTGGCCGCCGACCCACCAGATCTGGTC
>NZ_JBAPPI010000119.1:0-6181 GCF_049280035.1 Mycobacterium sp.
GGCCCGGGGTTGCCGAGAGGTACACCGTCTGACCGATCCGGTCGGCGAACTCCTCCCAGGTCAGCGGCCGGTTATCGCATGCCGACGGTAACCGGAATCCATATTCGACGAGGTTGCGCTTGCGGGACATGTCGCCCTCGTACATGCCGCCGATCTGCGGCACGGTCACATGCGACTCGTCGATGACCAGCAGGAAATCCTCTGGGAAGTAGTCCAGCAGCGTCGCCGGCGGCGAACCGGGCCCGCGGCCGTCGATGTGGCGTGAGTAGTTCTCGATACCGGAGCAGAACCCGACCTGGCGCATCATCTCGATGTCGTAGTTGGTGCGCATCCGCAGCCGTTGCGCCTCCAGCAGCTTGCCCTGGCCGTCGAGCTCGGCGAGCCGCTCGGCAAGTTCTTCCTCGATGGTGGAGATCGCGTGGGCCATCCGCTCGGGACCGGCCACATAGTGGGTGGCCGGGAAGATGCGCAGCGAGTCGACCTTGCGGATCACCTCACCGGTCAGCGGGTGTAGGTAATACAGCGCCTCGATCTCGTCGCCGAAGTATTCGATGCGGACGGCCAATTCCTCGTAGGAGGGAATGATCTCGACGGTGTCGCCGCGCACCCGGAACGAGCCGCGAGTGAACGAGAGGTCGTTGCGGGTGTACTGCACGTCGACCAGCAGCCGCAGCAGCCCGTCGCGGGGCACCTCGGTGCCCACCTGCAGTTCGACCGAGCGGTCCAGGTAGGACTGCGGCGTGCCCAGGCCGTAGATGCACGACACCGAGGCCACCACGACGACGTCGCGCCGCGACAGCAGCGACGATGTCGCCGAGTGCCGCAGCCGCTCCACATCGTCGTTTATCGAGCTGTCCTTTTCGATGTAGGTGTCGGTCTGCGCGATGTACGCCTCTGGCTGGTAGTAGTCGTAGTACGAGACGAAGTACTCGACGGCGTTATGCGGCAACATCTCTCGAAGCTCATTGGCCAACTGTGCGGCCAGCGTCTTGTTCGGCGCCATCACCAGGGTCGGGCGCTGCAGCCGCTCGATGAGCCATGCGGTGGTCGCCGACTTCCCGGTACCGGTGGCACCCAGCAGCACCACGTCGTGCTCCCCCGCCAGAATTCGGCGCTGCAGCTCCTCGATAGCCGCGGGCTGGTCGCCGGCCGGGTCATGGGGGCTGACCACCTCGAAGTGCCCACCGGCGCGCACCATGTCCTCGACAGGACGGTATTCGGAGTGCGCGACAACCGGATGCTCGGTAGCGAAAGCCATGCCTACCAGGGTAGGCCCGACCACCGACAGCCCGAGGATGCTATCCGTGCTGGCGGGTCCACACCAGGGTCCCCGGCTCACATCGGATCAGGTACCCGTCGTCCGACTTCGACATCGCGAAGACGGGGACGTTCGGCTCGTCACAGGACGTACCGATGGGATGCACCCCGCTAGTGACGGGCGCTCTGTCCCAGGTGTTGGCTTCGCAAACGATCTGCGTATTGGCGCCTGCGTCGTAAGCGAGTTTGTCGACATCGCTGCACACGCCGCCGAGCACCGGCGCAGACGATGCCGTGGCGGGCACAGCCGTACTCGCAGAAGCCTGCGCGGGATCGGCCACGGCGACACCCGGGGGAACGTCACCGACCCGGGTCGCCAGGACGGGAATCCGCAGCATCGCCCCTTGCGCGCCACATTCGTTGCTCTGCACGGTCTGAGTCTGCACGCCGCGTAGCGTGCCGTCGGGTTGCGGCGTCAACGACCAAACCACGGTTTCGGACTGCGTCGACGTCTGCGTTCCGTGCGCTGTGCGGCACTGCGTCTGTAGCTCTCGGGGCGCGCTCTGCCAATGTCCGTCGACGAAATGCAGAACACCGGTGTTGCCGGTGCCGGTGGTCTTCGCCCCGTGGTGGTTGACGTTGTCCAGCTTGGTCCCGGTGGCCGCGCACCCGGTGGACGTGCAGGCGGAAAGGAAGGCCCACCAACTGGTTTGCGCGCCGTTGGTCGGGATAACGCCGTTGGATGACTGCTTTGCGCGGTCGTAGTCCAACCGATAATCACCGTCGAGCACCGGTTTGGCGGCGGCCGGACTTGACCCGGGCAGTACGGCTGACGCCGAAGATGTCGCGTTGAAGCGCGGTGGTGACCCAGGGTTCGACTGAGGCTGGTCGTCCCAGGAGAAAAAGGAGACAGCCCAGGTGACGGTCAGCGCGATGACTAGCGTGACGGCAGTCGCGAGGGCAATGCCGGTCTTGAGTGAAAATCTGCGGCCGAGCTTCATCGAGGCAGCGCTGCGCCGCAAAAGAGCGCCGCGGCGGCGGGAGACCTGGTCGTTGAAGGCGGCGGCAAAATCGCGACACCGATCGAATCTGTCCGCGGGATCCTTCGCAAGGGCTTTGAAGAAAACGTCATTCAGGCGCGCCAGATCGGGACGGTGGTCGCTGAGCCGGGGCGGAGCGGCGTGTAGATGTTGGCCGATCACGGCGACCGGGTTGGAATGCCGATACGGCGGCGCACCGGTCAGCAAGTGAAATGCGGTCGCGGCCAGCGCGTACTGATCGGCCCGCCCGTCGATGTTTGACCCGACTAATTGTTCGGGAGCGGCGTAGGCAACCGTTCCCACCGCGACGTTGGTCTCGGTGATGCCGCTGATATCGGCAAGTTGACGAGCAACTCCGAAATCCGCCAACAGAATCCGTCGTTCGTCTTCCTCGGGATGGGTCAGCAAGATGTTCGCGGGTTTCACGTCCCGATGCAGCAGTCCTCGCACATGGGCATAGTCGAGTGCACCGGCGACAGCTTCGACAATCGCGCCGACGTCGTGTTCTGACATGCCTTTCCGGTAACGCTCTTTCACCAGTCGGGCTGCGTCGGTGCCCTCGACGTAGTCCATCGCGATCCAGAGTTGGCCCTCGAACTCACCGCGATCGTGCACCGCGACGATATGCGGGTGAAATAGCGTTGCCGCCAAATCCGCTTCCCGATTGAATCGCTCACGGAACTCGCCGTCGGCCGTCATCTCCTTGGCCAGGACTTTCAGCGCATCTCGGCGGGGTAAGCGCGGGTGCTTGGCGAGATAGACGTCGGCCATCCCGCCAGAACCCAGTGGACGCAAGATCGAGTAACCCGCAAAGGCGCTACGGTTCGCCATCCCGCCGGACGGCACGCTAGCTTGGCTCTGTCGCCCGCTGAGCGCATCACTGCGGTTTGGCATCGATCTGATCAGCGGTACTCGATGCAATAGTTCGGTGACAGCCAGATGCGGAAGCGATTGATAACCCCGCCGCACCGCGTCACGCGCGCGCTGCCGAGCGCTCACTGGTCGCTGGTCAACATCCCAGCGTTCCGTGTTGTTCGTCTCCTCATTCAATTGGCTGTCACCCCCTCATATCGCCAAACGCCCTGCGCGCAGCGGCGCGGACCCTGTCGATCCGATCAAGGGTCCCGCGGAAAGGCTTGCACACCAGACGCTTTCAATCTGTCATCCACCAGCGCCGCGGCGGCCGAAGCCGGCCCGGGCGCAATTGGACGCAGTTTACGCACTCTTCGGATGATGCCTGCCGACACGTTTGCCCGCGTTGGTGCCACTTAGGAATGAGCTATGAATCGGCGTCTGGCCTGCTCAGTGCGGGCCCAAAGAGCCCACCATTACGACACATAGCGAAGTCACAGGCGCGTCGGTGGAAGCAGGCCTCAGCGGCAGCCGATACTGATGTAGTGAGTCGACCATCCCCGCCCATGCTGACCATTTGGCACGACGGGTCCCAACATACGTTCGCCGCAGGCCAAGACGTGGTCATCGGACGCGACGTGGATGCCGACATCCGGATCGCCGATCCCCGGATTTCCCGCGCACACCTGATCCTGCGTTTCGAGCAGGGCAAGTGGCTGGCGATCGACAACGGCTCAGTGAACGGGACCTTCGTCAACGGATACCGCAGGCCGGTGATCGACGTCCGCGACGGCCAAAGCATCAACATCGGCAATGCCGGCGGACCGCAGCTGAGCTTCGAGGTCGGACAGCCCCGCGGAAGGGCAAGTCGGCCGCCGGGGGGCGGCCCGCCGCGGGACACTGAGCCGTCCACCATCTCATGGTCGACGCCTATCCCGCCGGGGCAGCTTCGGGCGCGACGACCGGGCCCGGCCCGCGGCTCGCGACGCGGCGCCCCCCGGTCCCCCCAACCGCCTACGCCGCGACCGCATCCAGCTCCGCATGTGCGAAACGCACCGCGCCAATCGGCACACGATCGTCCGACCGACGTGCATCTATCTCGGACGCCACCGCCGGGTCCGCCGTCCGCCGAGATAACGGTGGTCAATGCGGGTTCGGCGCCGCCGCGGGACATCATGGCGCCCACCGAGATGACCGTCGTCAGCGCGCGGCCCGGCGAGGTATCAAATCTCGCGACGAGGTTTGTGAATTTCCTGTCGCAGCGATCGGCGCCGCCCACGAAACTGGCCGGCTCGGTCACGATTGGTCGGGCCGATGACAACGACATCGTGATTCCCGACGTGCTGGCCTCCCGCCACCACGCGACGTTGGTTCTCACGCCGCTGGGCACCGAGATCCAGGACCGCAGCATCAACGGGACATTCGTCAACGGCACCCGGGTCGGCTCCGCGATCTTGACCGAGGGTGACGTCGTCACCATCGGAAACGTCGACCTGGTCCTCAGCGGTGGCCTGCTCGTTCCCCGCAGCGAAACCGAAGCCGCGACGCGCACCGGTGGCCTAGAGGTTCGTGGCGTCGAGTACGTCGTCGACAACGGCAAACAACTGCTGGACAACATCTCGCTGACCGCGCGTCCCGGAACGCTGACCGCGGTGATCGGCGGGTCTGGTGCCGGAAAGAGCACGCTGGCGCGGTTGATCGCCGGCTACACCACGCCGAGCTCCGGCTCGGTCACCTTCGAGGGCCACGACGTCCACGCCGAATACGCGTCGCTGCGCAGCAGGATCGGCATGGTTCCGCAAGACGACGTCGTGCACCGTCAGCTCACGGTTAACCAGGCGCTGGGCTACGCCGCAGAACTGCGGTTGCCGCCCGACACCACCAAAGCTGACCGCGCCAAGGTCGTGGCCCAGGTAATCGACGAACTCGACCTGACCAAACACGCCGATACCCGGGTCGACAAGCTGTCCGGTGGTCAGCGCAAACGGGCCTCGATCGCACTCGAGCTGCTCACCGGGCCGTCCCTGTTGATCCTCGACGAGCCGACGTCGGGTCTGGATCCGGCGCTGGACCACCAGGTCATGACGATGCTGCGCCAACTGGCCGACGCGGGCCGGGTGGTGATTGTGGTGACGCACATGCTGTCCTACCTCGACACCTGCGACCAGCTGCTCTTGGTGGCCCCGGGCGGCAAGACGGCGTACTCAGGCCCACCGGACCAGATCGGCGATGCGATGGGCACCACCAACTGGGCCAAGATCTTCAGCCAGGTGGGCGCCGATCCCGAGGAAGCCAACCGCCGGTTCCTCGAGCGTGACCAACAGCTGCCGCCCGCGGCAACGGACCAGCCCGCCGACCTGGGCGAACCCGTTCACACCAGCGTGCGACGCCAGATCTCCACGATCGCCCGCCGGCAGGTCCGGCTGGTCGTCGCCGACCGCGCCTACTTCATCTTCCTGGCAGTGTTGCCGTTCATCCTGGGTGCGCTGTCGCTGACCGTTCCCGGCTCAAGCGGATTCGGCATACCCGGGCCGCACGCGGGCACCCCAGACGAATCCGCGCAGATATTGGCACTGTTGCTGCCGGCGGCGGCCTTCATGGGCACTGCGCTGACGATTCGCGACCTGGTCGGCGAGCGGGCGGTCTTCCAACGCGAACAAGCGGTCGGTCTGTCGACGACGGCCTACCTGCTCGCCAAGACCGCGGTGTTTTGCGGGTTCGCCGTTCTGCAGTCGGCGATCATCACCGCGATCGTGGTGGCCGGTAAGGGCGCGCCGACCCGTGGGGCGGTGCTGATGGGTCACGCAGGCGTCACCGCCACCGTCGAGCTGTTCACCACCGTCGCCGCGACCTGTGTCGCCTCGGCGATCCTCGGTTTGGCCATCTCGTCGTTGGTTCGATCCAGCGAGCAGATCATGCCGCTGTTCGTGGTGGCCGTCATGGCTCAGCTCGTACTGTGCGGCGGGATGGTACCGGTCACCGGCCGGCTCGGGCTCGACCAGCTGTCCTGGCTGATGCCCGCGCGCTGGGGC
>NZ_JBAPPI010000120.1:0-3110 GCF_049280035.1 Mycobacterium sp.
GGCGATGTCAAGCTGCGGAAGTCCGCCGGCGGCCATGTAGCCATGATGGCAGCCCAGAGTTGCACCGGATCACACGACTCAACCGGTGCCCAAATCCGCATGCAGACGCCGGCAAGAATCTTGCAAGAAAACTTTGTAGGTGCTCCTCAGATTCTGTTGTCACCGGGAAAGCCCCGAACACTCAGACACAGGAGTCCCCAATGATCACCACCCGTTTCACCGAGTTCTCCAGCGCTTCCCCTGCTGTTGCTGTGTGGCAGCTGATGAGCAAGATCAGCGCACTCGTAGGGCCCTTGTCTTGTCGCTGACATCGCCCCAGGGCCAGATTCCGTATTGGGATGGCTTGAGCGTCCCGGGGCGTGGTCGTGTTCAGAGCGTCGCCAATTGGTTCAGCGGCGCCACAATGAGAGGCTTAGGTCACCGATGACGCGGAGGCCTAAAGCACGATGGGACGAACTGGAATCAAGTTCGGTCTTCTGGGGCCTTTGTCCATGACCGTGGCCGGCGCGCCGGTGGCATTGGGTACGCCGAAACAGAAGGCAGTGCTCGCCGTGCTACTGATCAACCGCAATCGCGCGGTAGGCACGGAGTGGTTGGTTGACGCCGCCTGGGATCAGTCGCCGGTGCCGGCAGCACGTACCAACATCCACTCCTATGTGTCCAACCTGCGCCGACTGCTTGGCGGCGCCGGAGTGAATCCCAACGCGGTGCTGGCCAGCGCACCACCGGGGTATCGCCTTAACGTCGCTGACGGCGATTGCGACCTGGATCGCTTCATCGCTAAGAAGAACGCGGGACTTCAGGCCGCCGCAGCAGGACGGTCCGAAGAGGCCAGCGAGCACCTGTCGGCCGCGCTGGCCGAATGGTACGGGCCGGTCCTTGACGACCTGGGGGATTTCGAGTTCGTCAAGACCTTCGCCACCGCGCTGGCCGAGGACCAGATGTTGGTCCATATCACCCGCGCAGAGGCCGAAATTGCGTGCGGACGCGCCCAGACCGTGATCGGTGATCTTGAAACGCTTGCCGCCCAGCATCCCTACCGGGAACCGTTATGGGCGAAGCTGATCACCGCCTATTACATTGTTGAACGTCAGTCCGATGCTCTCGATGCCTATCGGCGACTAAAAACGGCGCTGGCCGAGGATCTGGGCATCGACCCGGGTCCCACCGTGAGTGCGCTGCACGCGCGAATCCTGCGCCAGGAGCGTCTGAACACCAAGCGGGTCGCCAAGACCACCGCGATGCGCGCCATGACCGGCGTGCACACCGCGTCGGCCGGCGAGTCGGCTGTGGCACGCCTGCGCGACGCCACCGGACGCCTCTATCCGCTGAAAGGGGCGGCCACCCGGGTGGGGCGGCTTGCAGATAATGACATCGTTCTCAACGACGACGATGTCAGCAGGCATCACGCGGTAATCATCGATACCGGCGGCAGTTTCGTGATTACCGATTTGGATTCGGCCAACGGCGTGAAGGTGCAAGGCCAGCGAATCCGTTCCAGCGCCACCCTCGCCGATGGTGACTGCATCAGCATCTGCGACCACGAGTTCACCTTCGAGATCCGACGATGAGTGAGCAATCCCGGCACCGATCCTGAGCCGCGATGCTGTCAACGCAGGGGATCCCGCACTGGTTCAATCCAAGTACCGCGTACCAGTATTTATGCTGGTCAGAGGCTATTTGTGACCCGATGAGCGGGCCTCGTGCCCGATATGTGGCCAATTCGGTTGTCGCACGTGCTGCTTACCCCGCCGGCAGTTTCACCACCCGGTTCATGCGGAGATCGGCGACGTAGAGGTTGCCGGCGTTGTCCACCGCCACACCCATGGGGGTGTTGAGGCTGGTGAACGGCACAACGGTCGGGGCGGGCGAGCCCGTCGTCAGTACCAGCACCCGACGGTTGCGCTCGTCGGTGACGTAGACATCGCCGGCACTGTCCACTGCCACCCCACGGGGATGGTCGAGGCCGGTGAACGGCAGCTCGGTCGGGGTGGCCGAGCCCGCTGCGAGCTTCAGCACGCGATTGTCGCCCTCGTCGTTGACGTAGAGGTCGCCGGCGGTGTCCACCGCCACACCGGTGGGGCCGTGGAGGCCGGTGAACGGCAGCACGCTCTGGGTGGCCGAGCCCGCCGCCAGTTTCAGCACCTGATAGTTGCCGACATCGGTGACGTAGACGTTGCCGGCGCTGTCCACCGCCACCCCGCCGGGGGTGTTGAGGCCGGTGAACGGGAGATCGGTCGGGGTGCTGGAGTCCGCCGCCAGCTTCAGCACCCGGTTGTTGCCCGAGTTGTCGCCATTGCCGACAACGTACAGGTTGCCGGCGGTGTCCACCGCCACACCGATTGGGCTGTTGACGCCAGTGAACGGCAGCACGCTCTGGGTGGCCGAGCCCGCCGCCAGCTTCAGCACCCGGTTGTCGCCCGAGTCGGCGACGTACACGGTGCCGGCGCTGTCTACCGCAACACCCCACGGGCTGTCGAGGCCGGTGAACTGCAGCGTGACTTGAGGACCGTATGCGGGTGCGCGGTGCTGAGTGCTGGTGGCCTGCGTGATCTGAGGGCCGTTCGACTTCTCGTGCGGCTGGCTGGCGATGACAATCGCGGCGAAGACGGCGACGGTCAACAAGGCAGCCGGAATCCCGACGCCGAGCCACCACCGGTGCCGTGTCGGTTTACCAGACAGCCAGCCGGGTGGGGGCTGTTGGGTTGTGGGTTGGGTCATGTAGACGGGCTGTTGCCGCGCGGCGGGTGTGGGTGGTGGCGCGGGTGTGGGTCGGGGCGCGTTGTCGAGTGGGGTGGGGTGCTTGGGTGGTGCCAGCGGCGTGGTGATGGCGTCGTGGGCGGCGTTGGCCAACTCGACGGTGGTGGCATAACGCTGGTCGGGGTCTTTGGCCATGCCGGTAGCGATCACCGGATCGAGCGTGGCAGGCACGTTGGGATCGGTGCTCGACGGGCGCGGAGGCGGGGCCGTCAAATGCGCGGTGATTTGCTGTTCGAAGTTGTCTCCGGGAAATGGTGTGCTGCCGGTCAGACACTCATAGAGCACGCACGCCAACGCGTAGATGTCGGCGCGGGCGTCGACTTGGCCTGCTCGCAGCCGTTCCGGGGACA
>NZ_JBAPPI010000121.1:0-8698 GCF_049280035.1 Mycobacterium sp.
GCTGGCGGCCATCGCGGCCCGGCGCCCACGCGCCGATCACTAGCGCTGCTGTCGCGATGATCAGGCCCATTACCAGCATCGACGATTCCATCGCCTGCAGGAAGGCGGTCTGGCTGAGTCCGGTGAGTTGACGGCCCTGCGGGCCAAGCGATTTGGAGATCTCCAGGGCCTGAGCCAGCGAATGTGAGGCCGGGGCACGGACCGGACCGGGGAAGGCCGCCAGATGCGGTGTGAGGACGTGGGCATATCGCGCCGCCAGGATGGACCCGGCCAGCGCGATGCCGAGGGCGGCACCGATCTCACGGGTGGTGTCGTTGACCGCCGAGGCAACCCCCTGCTTCTCGTCGGGCACCGCCGTCATGATCGCTAACGTGCTTGGTGCCGTGCAGAATCCGATGCCGGTACTCATCACGAGCAGCGGCCACATCATGTCCCAGTACGGCGAGTCGACCTGCAGGACCCGGATCCACAAGAACCCGGCGGAGATGAGCAGCAGGCCGCTGAACAGCACCAGCCGCAGGCCCAATCGGGGCAGATACCAGTGAGACAGCGCGGTCAACGTCAGCATCGGCAACATCAGCGGGCTTAACGCGAAGGCGGTCTGGATCGGGCTGTAGCCCATGACCAGTTGGATGTATTGCATCATGACGAAAAAGAACCCGAGCATCGCCATGAAAAAGATTGTGATCGTGGCGGATCCGGTGGCGAAGTCCGGTCTGCGGAACAACCGAACGTCGAGCAGCGGATGGCGCCGCGGCACCTCGACGAATCCGAACGCCACCGCCAGTATTACTCCGCCGCTCATCGACCCGTAGACCAGCGGGTGACTCCAGCCGCGTGCGGGTGCCTCGAGCAACCCGAAGACGAAAACCGCGACAGCGCCGGCGATTAACCCCGCGCCGGGCCAATCCAACGGGGTGGCTTTCTCATCGCGTGAGGACGACACGCTGCACGCCAATACGAAGATCAGCGCGGCAAAGCCCGCGAAGCCCCAGAAGATGGATCGCCACGACCAGAAATGCAGCAGCGTCCCGGATCCGAGCATGCCGATGACCGCACCAGATCCAGCGACGCCGGCCCAAATGCCGGTGGCCTTCGCGCGTTCGTCCGCGCGATGGGTGGCCGTCAACAGCGAGAGGGTGGCGGGCATGATGAACGCCGCTCCGGCGCCGGCCACACCGCGCTCCACTATGAGTTGCACAGGGCTGGTGAACACCGCCGACGCAAAGGACGCGATCGCAAAGGTGGCCAGGCCGATAAGGAAAGCGCCCCGACGGCCGTAGCGGTCGCCGATGGCCCCGGCGGGTAGCAACAGGCAAGCCAGGGCCACCGAGTAGCAGTCCACGATCCAGGTCAGCTGCGACTGCGTCGCCGAGGTGGCCACCGCGATGTCGCCGAGTGCGGTGTTCAGCGCGACCATCGACGCGATCACCAGCGTCACACCCATGCAGGCCACGACCATCGTCCAGATTCGTGCCCGGTTCGAACCGAGCGCGGCAGCCGCTTCAGTAGGCTGGTCAGGTCGGGTGACGGTGTCGACCATGGCGATGCGTCTCCTTTCGGCGATGGGTATTTTCGAGACTAACAGTCTCGTAGATAGACGGATAGTCTTGTGATCAAACACGGAGGTGGTCTACATCGCCGACAAGACCGATCCACGGCCGGCGCGTTCTCGTGCTCGTTTGCTCGAAGCCGCCACCGCGCTGCTGCGCTCCGGTGGGCCAAGCGCGGTGACCGTCGATGCGGTCACCCGTGCCGCCAATGTGGCCCGGGCCACCCTGTATCGTCACTTCCCGAGCGGAAACGATTTGCTGGCAGCGGCATTCAACAGCCTGATACCGCCGGCGCCGATGCCTTCCGACAATGGCGCGCTGCGCGATCGCCTCATCACGTTGGTGGTGGCCTGGGGGCAATCGCTCGCCGACGCCCCGGGCATGGTGACCGCAATGAGTTGGCTGGCGCTGGGGCCGGACTTGCAGCAGCTGCCAGAAGCTCGTCACACCCGCACGGCCGACAGCTCAGCGATCAGCACGCTGCGGGAGCGCATCGCCCAGCAGTACGCGGCGCCGTTCGATGCCATCTTCGATAGCCCGGAAGCCGCCGAGCTGGGTGACATCGACCGCACCCGGGCGATCGCACTGCTGATCGGCCCGGTGGTGTTGGGCCGGCTGTCTACGCTGCCCGACTTCGACTACCGCGAATGCGCGCGAGCCGCCGTGGACGGCTTTCTGTACGTGCAGCGCGCGCAGAACCAGCCGCTCAACGAAGGTCGTAGCGAATCGGCAGGTGCTTGAGTCCGCCGACAAAAGTCGTGGCGATCAACTCCGGGTTTCCGTTCAGCTCAATGGATTTCAACCGCGGAAGTAACTCGGTAAAGAAGCTGTTGACCTCCATGCGCGCCAGCGCGGCGCCCAGGCAGAAGTGCACGCCATACCCGAATGCCAAGTGTTTATTCGGATCACGGCCGACGTCGAAGCGGAACGGATCGTCGAACACCTCCTCGTCATGGTTCGCGGAGACGTAGGACAGATACACCGACTCGCCCTCGGCGATCGGCACCCCGCGAACCGTCGTGTCCGCGGTGGCGGTCCGCATGAACTCCTTGACCGGCGTCACCCAGCGGATCATTTCCTCGGTGGCCAGCGGCATCAAATCGAGGTTGTCGCAAAGGCGGTTTCGCTGGCCCGGATTTTCGATGAGCGCATGCAGACCACCGGCGATCGTCGCGCTGGTGGTGTCGTGGCCGGCGGTCGCGATGATGACGTAGTACGAAGCGGTGTCGACGTCGGACAGCGGCACGCCATCGACGCGGGCGTTAGCGATCGCCGACGCCAGGTCTTCGGTCGGATGCTCGCGGCGTGACGCGGTGAGCGAGCTGAAGTAGCCGAAGAACTCGAGCAGAACTTGGAGTTGCTCCTCGAGCGTGGTGCCGCGCCGAAATTCGTCGTCGTCGCCACCGAACAGTTCCTGGGTGAGTTTGAGCATCCGGGGAAAATCAGATTCGGGTAAGCCAAGCAGCGACATGATCACGTAGAGCGGGTAGTTGACTGCGACCTCCTGCACGAAGTCGCATTCCCGGTATCTACCGCCCGCGGCTTCCATCTTGTCGACATAGATCTTGGCCAGCTCGTCGACGCGGACCTTCAGCGCCCGCATTGCCTTGGGGCGAAACCAATCCGCGCCGATCGCGCGCACCACCCGGTGTTGCGGGTCGTCCATGTGGATCAGGGTGCGCAGCCCCATTCCGGCGTCGAGCTGTTCCCGCGCGAAATCGTCAGCGCCGGCGGTGGCCAAAAGCGGCCTTGGCTCATTGATGAAAAGATCATTGGCGCGCTCGATCTCCACGATGTCGGCGTGTTTGGTGATCGCCCAGAACGGCCGATAAGGCGGGCAGTCGACCAGCGACACCGGTGCGTGGGCGCGCAGATGGGTCAACGCTGCATGCAGCCGTGGCTCGTCGGCATAGGATGTCGGATCAGCGAATACCTTCGCAGCCTCGTCAATGATTGGTGTGTTCATCGGCCTTCTTGTCTTTTTCCTCGCTGGCTCGGGCATTTTCTTGACGTGTGTCAGGTTTTCCAGTGTCCGTGATCGACGATTACCGGTGAGCGGTTTTCGTCGATCCGTAGGCTGGGGTTTCATGCCGATCCGATCGTCTCGTCCGCGACGAGCCTGCGCCGCCTTGCTGGTCGCGGTCGTTGTGGCGGCAGCCTGTGGCCGGGGCGGCGGCATCACATCGTCGAAGCACGAGCCTGCTTATGCCGGCCCGCTGGACGCCGGCGTCGTGCGCACCTCGATGGGCCTGATGCGCGGCATGGTGGCCGCGGATTACCGTTTGTTTCAAAGCATTCCGTACGCGGCACCGCCGGTGGGCCCACTGCGGTGGCAGCCACCGCGGCCGGCGGCGAAGTGGGCGGGGACGTTGGACGCCACTAAGCCGGGGCCGCAATGCATGCAGGACACCGGCCCCGGCCGGCATGTCGGGAAGCCGACCAGCGAAAACTGCCTCACCCTCAACGTGTGGATGCCGGCGCCCGGACGCGGCACCGGTAAGCGCCCGGTGATGGTGTGGATCCATGGCGGGGGTTTCGTCAACGGCAACAGCGACATCTACAACTCGCGTTGGCTGGCTGCGAAGGGCCACATCGTTGTCGTCACGATCAACTACCGGCTGGGTGCGCTGGGGTTTTTGGCCCACCCGTCGCTCGGCCCGGCGGGAAACATCGGAAACTACGGGCTGGCCGACCAGCAGACCGCGCTGCGCTGGGTGCGCGACCACATCGCCGATTTCGGCGGCGATCCGCACAAAGTGACCATCGCCGGCGAATCCGCGGGTGGCATCTCGGTCTGCGATCACCTGGTGGCGCCCGGGTCGGCGGGGTTGTTCCGCGCGGCAATCATCCAAAGCGCGCCATGCCAGGCGCAAGCCGACTTAGCGACCGGGCAGCGCCAGAGCCTGGATTACGCGACGTCGACCGGGTGCCGTAATCCGGCCAGTACAGCGGCGTGTCTGCGCGCGCTGCCGGCGACCGCGCTTGACCGCCCGCCGTGGTACGTCTTCATCGGGGACTCCGACGCGCTCTCCGGACCGGTCACCGGTACAGCGTTTTTGCCGGATGGGCCAGTCGCGGCATTCGCCGCCGGTCGGGCCGCCCGGGTTCCGGTGCTGATCGGCGTCAACCACGACGAGTTCACCATGTTCGCGGCGCTGCGGTATTCGAAGTTGGGCCGCGGCATCAAGTCTGCCGAGTACCCCCGCTTGCTCGCGGACATCTTCGGCGCCGACGGCGCCGCGGTGGTGGCGCATTACCCGCCCGATCACTACGGCGGGGACGCGTCGCTTGCTTACTCGGCGGCGGTGACTGACGGTGTCTTCTCTTGCGCGACGGACCGATTGGCCGACTCGCTGAGCCAAAGCGCACCCGTCTACACCTACGAGTTCGCCGACCTTCATGCGCCGGCGCCGGATCTGTTGCGGAAGGCCCCGTTTCCGGTCGGTGCCAGCCACTCGTTGGAGCTGCGATACCTGTTCAAGGTCGGCGGCGCGCCACTGCTGGATCCCGGACAGCGGAAGCTGTCCGACCAGATGATCAGCTACTGGACCCATTTCGTCGCCAACGGCAAACCAAAGGCGACCGGCCAGCCCGGCTGGCCGGCCAAAAACGGCGATCCCGACCACAACTTCTGGATGTCGTTGCGTCCCGACGGCAGCAGGGTCATCAGCAACTTCGAGGAAGCACACCAGTGCCCATTTTGGGCGTCGCTGAAGGGCAGGTCGTGAGCACGCCCGAGCCGCGCGCCTTCACCGAAGATTGGTTGGCGGCCTGGAACCGCCACGACGTCGACGCGGTGCTCGCTCATTTCCGCGACGATGTCGTCTTCACCTCACCAGTTGCGGCTCGGGTGGTGCCCGAGTCGAAAGGAGTGGTCCGCGGCAAGGCGGCAGTGCGCGAGTACTGGAACGCCGCACTGAAGACCATGCCCGGCCTTCACTTTCAAATCGTCGCTGTGTATCAGGGCGAGTCGGTGTTGGTCATCAATTACCGCAACCAGAGCGGCACCCTGGTGAACGAGGTGCTGGAGTTCGACGGCGGGCTGGTGCGGCGCGGGCACGGGACTTACCAGGTGCAGACCTAATCTCAATGGCAGTACGTGCTCATCGCAGCATGCACCACCGCATCAATGTCTTGCGCCGCAATGCCGTTTCCCATCAGGCCGTTCTGTGTCTGCCAGGGCGCGGCCCCGGCGGATTGATACGTGCACACCAGGTGGCCTGCATTGATCAGCGTGTCCGACGGATAGTGGGTAATACCGTGCGCGCCAAGCTCGTTCAAGTAAGCGTCATCTTGGGGGTCAGCGTGGGCCAGCGGCGCGCTGCACATCAGCACTGCGGCTGATGTGATCAGTGCGGCCGCGACGGTCGTCGGTTGCATCATCTTGTCGCTTAAGTACACCGCTTTCGCGTCGGTTAGGAAAGGGGCGTGTTCGGCGTGACCCATGTAGTGATGTCGGCGTGCACCACCTCGGTGCCGTGCCGGTCGGTCACCGCGACCGGCACGACGAGCTCGACGCCGTCGGTGATCTGCGCGAAATCCGGCGGGTCCAGTTGAGCCCGTGCCCGCAACGACGTGGTGGCCTTCTCGAGGTATTGCACGCTCATCGCCTTGGGTATCCAGCGATGGCTGCGCGGCACGGTGGCCTCCATCAGCATCCCCATCGCCACCTCGGCGGCGTTGCAGGCCGCGATCGCATGCACGGTGTGCAAGTGGTTGTAGACCATGAACCACTTGGGCACCCGCACCTCAGCCAGACCGGGCTCCATCCGCACCACGTGCGGTAGTACCGAGGCGAAGTACGGAACCCGCGCCATCGCCGCCGCCGAGAAGAGCCGGGTACCACCGGGACGGCCGGAAAGCCGCCGCCATGCCGCATATGTGCTGGTCGGGCTTGTCATGCTACCGTATCTTACTCTGGAGTAAGGATATGTTGTCTCTGACTGCACCGCCCTGGCGCCGATCGCGGCGACGCTGCTGATCAGCCGGACTGGTCCTCGGGTTGGGGGGATTTGGCCGATAACGCGATCTAGGGCATACTGTTCGGGTTGCCTTGCGCCGGGTTTGCGCCTGGTCGGGCATACGACCGGCGCCCAAACGGGCGCGTGCGGTCCCAATCTTGGAACGCGACGAATTTCGATCGCGGACCAGGCTGCGTGCGGGCGACACACCCGACCGCGGGGGCCGGTGGACCACGACAGGTAAACAGCGGCGCAACATCCGGGCGCGATCGGCGCCCGGCAGGACACCGGGTCACCGACACCGGAGAGTGAGGTAGGAGAAGCTGTGGCGGGACAGAAGATCCGCATCAGGCTCAAGGCCTACGACCACGAGGCCATTGACGCCTCGGCGCGCAAAATCGTCGAGACGGTTGTCCGGACTGGCGCCAGCGTGGTTGGTCCGGTGCCGCTGCCCACTGAGAAGAACGTGTACTGCGTGATTCGCTCTCCGCATAAGTACAAAGACTCCCGGGAGCATTTCGAAATGCGCACCCACAAGCGGCTGATCGACATCCTCGACCCGACACCGAAAACCGTTGACGCGCTGATGCGCATCGATCTGCCTGCCAGCGTCGACGTCAACATCCAGTAGGAGATCTGCGAGCAATGGCGAGAAAGGGCATTCTGGGCACCAAGCTGGGTATGACGCAGGTGTTCGACGAGAACAACCGCGTTGTGCCGGTGACGGTGGTCAAAGCCGGGCCGAACGTGGTGACCCGAATCCGCACACCTGAGGTTGACGGGTACAGCGCGGTGCAACTGGCCTACGGGGAGATCAGTCCTCGTAAGGTCAACAAGCCGCTGGGCGGCCAGTACGCTGCCGCCGGTGTCAACCCGCGCCGGCACCTGGCCGAATTCCGTCTCGACGAGGCCGAGGCGGCAGCCGATTACCAGGTGGGCCAGGAGCTGACGGCCGAGATCTTCTCTGCCGGAAGCTATGTCGATGTGACCGGCACCTCGAAAGGTAAGGGTTTCGCCGGAACCATGAAGCGGCACGGCTTCCGTGGCCAGGGCGCCAGCCACGGCGCTCAGGCGGTCCATCGTCGTCCCGGTTCCATCGGCGGTTGCGCCACTCCGGCGCGGGTGTTCAAGGGCACTCGGATGGCCGGCCGGATGGGTAACGACCGGGTGACCACGCAGAACCTCTTGGTGCACAAGGTCGACGCCGAGAACGGCGTGCTGCTGATCAAGGGTGCTGTGCCCGGCCGCACGGGCGGACTCGTCATGGTCCGTAGCGCGATCAAACGAGGTGAGAAGTAATGGCTGCCGAAAAAGCCGCGAAATCGCTGAAGATTGACGTCAAGACGCCGGCCGGCAAGACCGAAGGCTCGGTTGAGCTGCCTGCGGAGCTGTTCGATGCTCCCGCGAATATCGCCTTGATGCACCAGGTGGTGAATGCGCAACGGGCCGCGGCCCGACAGGGCACGCACTCGACCAAGACCCGCGGTGAGGTTCGCGGCGGTGGCCGAAAGCCTTACCGGCAGAAGGGCACTGGTCGTGCCCGACAGGGCTCGACTCGCGCTCCGCAGTTCACCGGCGGTGGCGTCGTGCACGGTCCTACGCCCCGCGACTACAGCCAGCGGACACCGAAGAAGATGATCGCCGCTGCGCTGCGCGGCGCGTTGTCGGACCGGGCACGCAATGGTCGCATCCACGCGGTCACCGAGCTGGTGTCTGGCCAGACTCCGTCGACCAAGAGCGCCAAGGTTTTTCTGGGGACGTTGACCGACCACAAGCAGGTGCTGGTGGTCATCGGACGCAGCGACGAGACCGGAGCCAAGAGCGTGCGCAACCTACCTGGTGTGCACCTCCTGACGCCGGACCAGCTCAACACCTATGACGTGCTGCGCGCCGACGACGTGGTGTTTTCCGTCGAGGCGCTCAACGCCTACATCACCGCTAACAGCAAAACTGGCGAGGAGGTTTCGGCCTGATGGCGACCGTCACTGACCCCCGCGACATCATCCTGGCCCCGGTCATCTCAGAGAAGTCCTACAGCCTGATCGACGACAATGTGTACACCTTCCTGGTGCACCCTGACTCGAACAAGACCCAGATCAAGATCGCGATCGAGAAGATCTTTTCGGTCAAGGTGGCGGCGGTGAACACCGCCAACCGCCAGGGGAAGCGCAAGCGCACCAGGGC
>NZ_JBAPPI010000122.1:0-4076 GCF_049280035.1 Mycobacterium sp.
GGTGTGCGGAATCACTTCGGAGTACACCCGGGCCTCGCGCACCCGTCGGGCGATCAACTGGGCATACTGCGCCCCGAAATCGACGACCAGCACCGGACGGGCAGGCGATCCGGCCACGTCGAGGTCAGCAGGTCCGGCCACGCCAGTCAGCTTAGTGGCTGGCCCCAAGGCCCGGCTCAAGGTGCTCGTCGGGTTCCATGAATCCCCTACAACGAAAATGCCTACGTAAGGCGTCGACGGCGTCGGCTTCGCCGTCGAACGCGATGATTCGTAGCGCCGCCTTGCGCTTGGCTTCGGTCGAGCCCAAGCGGGCGGTGGCGAGATCTGCCGCGCTCGCGGTGACCGTCACGTCCGGTTTACCGTGCGCGGCCGCGAGGTGACCCTCGGCTAACGCGAACTCGAAACACCGGCCATCGATTTCGGCGCGGTAGGTCCCTACAAACACGGCCGAACATGCGGCTGCACACCAATAACCAGGTGTGCACCAAACTCGGGGCGGTTCATTTGATAGGCGCGTCGGGCTCCCCGCCCACGTCGTGAGGTGTCTTCATGTATGCGGTGAACCGCTCGTGGTCAAGGAGATCGGGAGAGGGTGCGTCCGGAAGATCGGTGAATGCGGACTTGAGCCGGGCCATCAGATCCCGATGCGATACCCGTCAAAGGCGTGGTCATGAGCGTTCTGTTCATCGGGGGGACTTGGTGACTTGTCTATCTGCTGGTCGTCTCAGGTGTTGCTTGATTTGCCGACAACGAAAAGACGGTGCGCAGTGCCTCGATGGCGTCGGGTTCACCCTGGAATCTGATTCGCCGCAGCGTGGCGTTGCGTTTGGCTTCGGTGGACCCCAGCCGCGCGGTGGCAAGATCCGCGGCGCTGGCGGTAACGGTCACGTCGGGTTCGCCGCGAGCCGCCGCCAAACGGCCCTGATCGAGGGCGAATTCGAAACGCCGGCCGTCGATCTCGACACGGTAAGCCGCAGTCATCCCAGCGGCTTTGATCGGGTCGAAGGGGACCACGATTAACGCGAGAAATCCAGTCAGTGGCGAGACGGGGCCACCGTCGATGGAGTCAATCCGATCGAGGCCGAACCGGGCAAGGCTCTGCAGGATAGGTAGCACCCGCTGCCAGCCGGCGTCGCTGAGCGTGTAGACGGTGCGAGCAATCGGCGGCGGTAGCTCGGCGCGATCCACCAGCCCCGCTTTTTCTAGTTCCTTGAGTCGCTCGGCCAGCAGGTTGGTCGCAATACCTGGCAGTTCGGCGCGCAGATCGCTGTAGCGGCGCGGTCCGGCGAGCAGCTCACGCAGGATCAGCAACGTCCACCGCTCACCGAGGATGTCGAGCCCCTTGGCGATCGGGCAGTTCTGGTTGTAGCTCTTGCGGCCCGCCATAAGAGCCATACTACCAGCGGAAACTTCTTTATCAAACCTACACTTGAAAAAGATATCTATACAGTTTAGATTCATACTCAGGTACCCACCCCTGTCTAGGAAAGGCAATCCGATGGGAAAGATAGGAGGGAATCCGTGACGCCGTCTGCTACCGGCCCCGCCGGCACCCGCATCGTCGCCCACCAGGTCAATCGCCTTGTGATCGACTCCGATAGCGGCTTCGACGACCTGTGCCGGCGCTACGAGACAATTGTCCCCGATATCGGGTCAGATGACCTGAGGGCCCTGCTGGAAAAGGGCGACCTGGACGAAGTGGTGCGCTACACCGCCGAACACACACCGCACACGTTTGCCCGGTTTTGGTCCTTGGATCCGACACCGATGATGCGGCTACTGGGGCACAAGACCCGAGTGATGACCTACATGATGGGCAATAACGTGATCGTAGAGACGATGTACCGCCACAATCCTGCGGTCATGCTCTATGCTCCGCTGCGCACCGCGGTCTATGAGGATTCAGCCGGCGCAACCCATTTCAGCATCGACCAACCCTCGACACGGTTCGCCAGCTTTGGAGATCCCCGCATCACCGAGGTGGGCCGCCTGCTCGACGCCAAGCTCGCCGAGCTGCTGTCGCTACTCAGGCTGCCGGTGCCCGCCGAACTCGAGCAAACCCATCCAGATCGACGCCGCGACAACGAAGGCCAGCACCATGGATGAACCAACCGAACGACTCCTCGACTACGCCGGTGGTCAATTGTATGTGCGCGACCATCCGGGCCGCACTCCGGCGATCGTGGCGATGCACGGATTTCCCGACGACTCCCGTATCTACGACCGGCTCATCGGTCCACTCGACCCGCAGCGGGTGGTGACATTCGACTGGATCGGCTACGGGCGATCAAGCCGGCGCGATTCGCGGGAATCGAGCGCCATCAGCCGTCAACAAGAGCTCCTAGCCGTCTGCGACGCCCTACAACTCGAGCAGGCGGTGCTGGTCGGACATGACGCATCGGGACCGGAAGCCATCGAGTTCGCCTTGGCCCACCCCGAACGCGTTGCCCGGCTGGTGTTGCTGAACACTTACTACGGGCGGCAGCCGAACCTTCGGTTTCCCGAAATGATCGCTCTGATGGCCGATCCCGCGTTGACACCGTTGACCGACGCTCTAGTTAACGACCCCAACCAGCGGTTGTGGCTGTTGGCCTACACCGGCCGTCGCTTCGGCCTCGATGGGAGCCTTCCCCCCGACGGCATCGGCGTCAGCTCCATCGTGCCGCAATTTTTCGGCGACAACAGCCAATCAGATGCGCTCGCCGAAATCCGGTCATGGACCGGCGGTCTTCCCGCGGCCCTAGACCGGCAGGACGCTGTGATCGCATCCGCCCGGCTGCAGACCGTCCAAGTGCCGGTGTCGGTGATATTCGGCCGCGATGATCCGAATCTGACCCCTGATGTGGCACAACACATCTGCGCTCTATTCACGAACTCTGAAGTGCACCTGATCGATCGCGCATCCCACTGGCCCCAATGGGATCAACCCGACGAGGTCGCCGATCTCATCAAGCGATCCATTCCCACACCTGTAACACCGCCCCCCAATCGTTAAGGAGATGCAGATGAGCAGCGAGCTTCTCGACAGTGTGCTGGACGCCCACGGCGGGCTGGCGAACTGGGACCACGTCAGCGCGGTCACCGCCGAGATCGCGGTCGGAGGGCCGTTTTGGGCCCTGCGAAGCTGGCCGGACCTGGCGCCCACGCTGACGGTCTCGATGGACGCCCACCGCGAACACGTCACGACGACACCTTTTCCCGGGCCTGACCACTGTTCAGTGTTCGACGTGGATCCAGAACGGCTGGCCATTCAAACCACCAGCGGCAAGGTCGTTGAGGAGCGCACCGATCCGCGGTCGAGCTTTCCCCCGTTTGACCTGCAGACCACCAAGTGGGATGCGATCCAGACCGCTTACTTCACCAGCGCCGCAAACTGGAACTACTTCACCCAGCCGTTCAGCCTCACCTACCCCGGCGTGCAGGTCAGCGAAATCCAGCCGTGGCGGGAAGGCGACGAAACCTGGCGGCGCCTCGCAGTGCACTTTCCGCCGAACAACGCCAACCACAACTCCGATCAGGTCTTCTACTACGACCAGCACTTCATGCTGCGCCGGATGGACTACGCCGCGGATGCGACGGGCAGTGCTCCCGTCGCGCACTACACCCACGACCCCAAGACGTTCGACAAGTTCGTCTTCCCAACCCGTCGCCGCATCTACCGGCGCGGCGACGATGGCACCGCCGAGCAACGCCTCGCGATCATCACCGTGGATGTTTCTTCGGTCCGCGTTCAGTACTTGCCTAGCGCTGACGCGTCAGCTTCTCGCGTACCGAAAGCCCCGGCAAAACGCTTAGGCCACCGCGATGTTTGATCACCACGACATCTACGCTCTCGACGCGGCGGCGCTCCACCGCCTACGCAGTGATGTCGCGAACCTCAGCGACGCCGAGTTGGGACTGCCGACCCGCTGTGACGGTTGGAGTGTCGAAGATTTGATTCAACACATGAATGCTGAGCACGAGGCGATCCTGAACCTTTTCTCGGATCCGCTCACGCTAGCACACGATGTTCGCACCGCCTTCGACACCACCGCGGGCCGCTGGATCGAAGCCTTCGCGCCCGACAACAATTCACC
>NZ_JBAPPI010000123.1:0-2788 GCF_049280035.1 Mycobacterium sp.
GTTGATGGCCTTGATCGCGACCAACTTCTTCGGCCAAAACACCCCGGCCATCATGGCCACCGAAGCCCTCTACGCCGAAATGTGGGCCCAAGACGCCGCCGCCATGTACGGCTACGCCGGCGCCTCAGCGGCCGCAGCACAGGTGACACCGTTCGCCGCCCCACCGCAAACCGCCAACCAGGACGAGGCCGGCAGCCAAGCCGACGCGGTCGCTAAGGCCGCCGCAGCGCCGGCCGGCCAAGCCGCCACGGTGGCCCAAAACGCCGTCGCGTCGGCGCCGAGCACCTCCGCGCAGACAACAGCGTCAACCACGTCCGCGACCACCACGACGGGCGCGACGACCACAACCACGGGGCCCTTCTTAACCTGGCTTCAGCAGTTCCTGCAAAACACCTTCGCCAACAGCCCCCAGGGCGCGTTCGGTCTCGGCCTTACCAACGCCAATTTGAACGCTTTGCGACAAGTGATCGGGCAGGCGTATTTCGGGACCGGCCTCGGAAACTTCGGCTGGAGCATAGGACAGCAGACGACATTCGGTACGGGAGCAACTGCCGGTGCGGGTGGTGCGTGGTATCCGACGCCGCAGTTTGCCGGCTTAGGCCTCGGCAATGGTCTACCGGTGTCGGCAGGTGTGGGTCAGGCAAGCACGATCGGGAGGCTGTCAGTGCCCGCGAGTTGGCCCGGGACGACGCCCCCGGCGCTGGAGGCCGAAGGCCCGGCAGTGCTCAGCAACGCTGTCCGCCCGATCGCACCCACGTCAAACGGTCTGCTCGGCGGCGTACCCATGGGGAGCAACCTGACGGGCCGCCGCGGTGGCGGCTTCGTCGTCCGATACGGGTTCCGCCACGCCGTGATGACGCGCCCACCATCGGCCGGATAGCGAAGGACGGCAATGGGCAATCCGCCTGCGGTGAGGACACTTTGGACGCAGTCACCGGTTTCGAGCGAAGTGCGCGCCGCCCCATCGCAATCGGTCGCTGCCGGCACCAGCACCGACGGCCCTTTAACCGCGGCAAGATTTTTACCCGCCATGGACGCTAAGCGGCTTCACCTACCCAGTAACAATGCGTCAGCGACGGTCCACGGAACCGGCGTGTTCACGCAGATCGCAGCACCGCGGATAAGCAACCAAACTCACAATGAACACCCGATACCGAGGGATGAACAGTGGTTATCCAGTCGTGAACAGTTGGCTTCGTCAGGGCGTTGTCCAACCGTGACCATCTAGCCTCTTATCAGACGGGCTTTCTGATGCCCAAAGGACCTAAAGCTCACGGTTATTGAGGAGGAAAACCGGATGTCGTTCGTGACCACACAGCCGGAAGCATTGTCGGCAGCGGCCGGCAGCCTGCAAGGGATCGGTTCTGGGGTGAACGCGCAGAATGCCGCCGCCGCGGCCCCGACGACAGGGGTGGTTCCCGCTGCCGCCGACGAGGTTTCGGCGCTGACGGCGGCGCAGTTCGTCGCGCACGCTCAGCTGTATCAGGAAGTCAGCGCTCAAGCCGCAGCGATTCACGAGATGTTCGTGAACACGCTGGGCACCAGCGCCGGGTCCTACGCTGCCACCGAGGCCGCCAACGCGGCTGCGGCCCTCTAGGGGAGAAGAGACCAGTGTTGGATTTTGGGACAATACCGCCCGAGATCAACTCGGCCCGGATGTATTCCGGTCCGGGTTCGTCGTCGCTGCAGGCTGCCGCATCGTCCTGGAACGGGATTGCCGCCGAGTTGAGTTCGGCCGCGACCGCCTACGACAAGGTGGTCACACAGCTGGCCAGCGACGAGTGGATGGGACCGGCGTCAACGTCGATGGCGGCTGCCGCGCAGCAGTATGTGTCGTGGCTGAGCACCACCGCGGCCCAGGCCGAGCAAGCGGCCATCCAGGCCAGGTCGGCTGCCGCCGCCTACGAGCAGGCGTTCGCGGCGACGGTGGCGCCGCCGCTTGTGGCGGCCAACCGTGCCGAGACCGCCGCGGCGGTGCAGGCCAACGTTTTCGGTCAGTACACCCCGTTGATCGCGCAGCTCGAGGCGCAATACGGTGAGATGTGGGCCCAAGACTCTGCGGCGATGTACGCCTACGCAGGTCAGTCAGCGGCCGCCGCCCAGGTGACGCCGTTCGCCGCGGCGACGGCGACAACGAACCCCGCCGGGACGGCCACTCAGGCCGCCGCGGTCAGCGCCGCCCAGGGCAGCTCAGCCGCCACCAGCACGCAGAGCATCTTGTCACAGCTGACCTCGTCGTTGCCGAGCTCGCTGCAAAGCCTCGCGTCGCCCGCCGCGACGACCCCGACCGAATCAATAGCGCAAGCGATTTATGCCTTCTTATTCGGGACGAGCACCCTGCCCACGAACCTTTCGGCGTTCGTAACCTCGTACTCGCCCTATGCAAGCTTGTTCTACAACACCGAGGGTCTGCCTTACTTCAGCGTTGGTATGGGCAACTTCGGGGTTCAGATGGCGAAGACCCTGGGCATGCTCGGTGGAGCCCCTGCGGCGGCCGCGGCCCCTGCAACCGGCGGCTTAGGCGGGCTCGGCGGCATGCTGGGCGGCGGCGGTGGCGCTGCTCTCGGCGGCCCAGGCGTAGCCGCAGGTTTGGGCAACGCGGGTTCGGTCGGCAAATTGGCGGTGCCACCGTCGTGGATCGGCGGAGCTCCGCTGGCGGCCCCACACGCCCCGCTGCCGGTCAGCAGCGTCAGCGCTGCCCCGGAGAGTGGCGGTGCCGGAAACCTGCTAGGCGGTATGCCATTGGCCGGGACCGGCGCCGGGGGTCTGGGCGGCGGTGCGGGTCCCC